>NZ_JBHUQX010000683.1:0-2986 GCF_042674225.1 Streptomyces sp. NPDC056948 | reverse complement strand
GATCAGGGCCGCGCTGACGGCCGGGGGCGTCGAGCCGTCGTCCGTCCAGTACGTCGAACTGCACGGCACCGGAACACCCGCGGGCGACCCGGTGGAGGCCGCGGCGCTCGGCGCCGCCTACGGCGTGGGCCGGACGGCGGACACGCAGCTGGCCGTCGGGTCGGTCAAGACGAACATCGGGCACCTCGAAGGCGCCTCCGGCATCGCCGGGCTCATCAAGACCGTGCTGTGCCTCAAGCACCGGGAACTGGTCCCCAGCCTGAACCACAGCACGCCGAACCCGCGCATCCCGCTCGACGATCTGGGCCTGCGCGTGGTCACCGAGTCGCAGGCATGGGCCGCGGACACCGCCCTGTGCGCGGGCGTGTCGTCGTTCGGCATGGGCGGATCGAACGCGCACGTCATCGTCGAGGAAGCGCCCGCGACCGGTGGGGCCGAGCCATCGGTCGAGGACGCCGGTGACATACGTGCCCTGGTGGTGTCGGCGCGCACCGAGACGGGCGTACGGGCCCAGGCGGCGCGGCTGCGGGACTGGCTGATCAGCCACCCCGAGCTGGACACCGCCGACGTGGCCCGGTCTCTGCTGACCTCCCGCGCCCAGCTCGAGTGGCGCGCTGCGGCCGTCGGCCAGGACCGGGACGAGCTGCTGAGCGGCCTGACCGCTCTCACCGACCCGGCCGTGTCCGAAGGGGCGGACGAGATCGCCACCGGGCAGTCGGCGCGGCGCCGGGTCGCCTTCGTCTTCCCCGGCCAGGGCAGCCAGTGGGAGGGAATGGCACTCGGCCTGCTGGACGCGGGCGGGGTGTTCGCCGACTCCGTCGCGGACTGCGAGGCCGCCCTCGCCGAGTACGTCGACTGGTCCCTGACCGGGGTGCTGCGCCGCGCGGACGACGCGCCCTCGCTGGACCGCGTGGACGTGATCCAGCCGGTGCTGTTCGCGGTGATGGTGTCACTGGCACGCATGTGGCAGGCCGCCGGTGTCGAACCGGACGTGGTGATCGGCCACTCCCAGGGCGAGATCGCGGCCGCCTGCGTCGCCGGAGGACTCTCGCTGCAGGATGCCGCCCGCGTGGTGGCGCTCCGCTCACGTGCGGTCGCCGAAGAACTGGCCGGCCAGGGCGGTATGGCCTCGATCGGGCTCGGCGCGGACACCGTCCGGGAACGACTGGCGCGCTACGGCGACCGGCTGTCCCTCGCGGCCGTGAACGGGCCGCGACAGACCATCATCGCCGGTGAGGTCGCGGCGATGGAGGAACTCCTCGCCGACTGCGCCGAGGCCGGCGTATGGGCCCGCCGCATTCCCGTCGACTACCCCTCGCACTCCAAGGCCGTGGAACGGCTCCGGGACCGCTTGCTGGACGACCTGGCGTCCATCCGCCCCCGGTCCGGGACCGTGCCGTTCTTCTCCACGGTCTTCGCCGAGGGGTATGACACGGCAGGGCTCGACGCCGAGTACTGGTACCGCTCCCTGCGCGAACCGGTCCGTTTCGCGGATGCCGTCACCGCGCTCATCGACTCCGGGATCACCGGATTCGTCGAGGCCAGCCCTCACCCGGTGCTCACCATGGGCATCGGCGTGACCGCCGAAACCACCGCCGCGGCCGGGCAGGTCAGCGTGCTCGAGTCGCTGCGGCGCGGCGAAGGCGGAACACGGCGGTTCACGGCCGCCCTGGCCCAGGCCTACTGCGCCGGGCTCCCGGTCGACATCGACGCACTGGCATCCGGTGGCGGGCGGGTCGACCTGCCGCCCTACGCGTTCCAGCGCCGCAGCTACTGGAACGGCTCCGAGACCGTCGCGGGCAGCACCGCCGCCGACGCGACCGCACACGAAGCGACGCCGGCGGAACCCCCGGCCCCGGAAGACGGCGGGCAGAGCACGGCCCGGGAGGACAGCCCGCTGGCGCGCAGGCTGCTGGACACCCCCGAGTACCAGCGCGAGACGGTCGTTCTGGATGTCGTGCGCGAGCACGCCGCCGCCGTCCTCGGCCACGACTCGCACCATTCCATCCACCCCGAACTCCCCTTCACCGACCTCGGATTCGACTCGGTGAGCGGTACGGCGCTGGCGAACCGGCTGGCGCGCGGCACCGGTGTGCCGCTGCCGCGGACCCTGATCTTCGACCACCCGACCGCGAACGCCGTAGCGGCGCTGCTGAGCGCGCGCATCACCGGAACCGGCCGAGAGCAGCGGCGGGTTTCGCGACACCATGCGCTGGACGAGCCGATCGCGATCGTCGGAATGGGCGCGCGATTCCCCGGCGGTGTGGGATCGGCCGAGGACTTGTGGGGCCTGGTCGAGGCCGGCCGGGACGCGATCGGTGGGTTCCCGGCCGATCGCGGCTGGGACCTGGAACGGCTGATCGACCCGGATCCGGACAAGCCCGGCACCGTCTACAGCCGAGGCGGCGGATTCCTCAGCGGTGCGGGTGACTTCGACGCCGGGTTCTTCGGCATCTCGCCGCGTGAGGCGTTGGCGATGGATCCGCAGCAGCGGTTGTTGCTGGAGGCGTCGTGGGAGGCGCTGGAGCATGCGGGGATCGATCCGGTGTCGTTGCGGGGCTCGGACGCGGGTGTGTTCGCGGGTGCCTGCGCGTCCGGCTATGTGGATCGGGTCTCGGGTGATCTCGAAGGCTTCCGGCTGACGGGTACGTCGCACAGTGTCATTTCGGGCCGGGTGGCGTATGTGTTCGGCCTGGAGGGACCGGCGGTGACGGTGGACACGGCGTGTTCGTCGTCGCTGGTCGCGCTGCATCTGGCCTGTCAGGCATTGCGCCAAGGGGACAGCTCCCTCGTGCTCGCAGGCGGCGTGACGGTCGCGGCCGGCCCCTCCTTGTACGTGGACTTCTCACGCCAACGGGGTTTGTCGCCCGATGGCCGGTGCAAGGCGTTCTCGTCCTCCGCAGATGGTGTGGCGTGGTCCGAGGGTGTCGGTGTCGTCGTGCTGGAGCGGCTGTCGGAGGCGCAGCGGCTGGGGCACAACGTGCTG
>NZ_JBHUQX010000682.1:0-2988 GCF_042674225.1 Streptomyces sp. NPDC056948 | reverse complement strand
CCTCCGGCCGCGAGATCGTGCTCCGCGGCTACAACGTCTCCGGCGAGACCAAGCTGGCGGAGAACGGCGGCCTGCCCTTCGCCTCGGTCGCCGACGCGAAGAAGTCGGCGACCGCCCTGCGCGCCCTCGGTGGCGGCAACACCATCCGCTTCCTGCTCTCCTGGGCGTACGCCGAGCCCGAGCGCGGCAAGGTCGACACGGCCTACCTCGCCGCCGCCACCGACCAGATGCGGGCCTTCCTCGACGCCGGCATCCGCGTCTACCCCGACTTCCACCAGGACCTCTACTCGCGGCACCTGTTCGACACCGACAGCTGGTACACCGGCGACGGTGCGCCCAAGTGGGCGGTGGACGCCGGGAACTACCCCGACGAGTCCTGCGGGATCTGCCTCTTCTGGGGGCAGAACATCACCCAGAACGAGGCGGTGAAGCGAGCCTCGTACGACTTCTGGCACAACGCGCACGGCGTGCAGGACGCCTTCCTCGCCACCGCCGAGAAGACCATGACGTACCTCCGGCAGCACTTGGGCGCCGACCCGTTCAAGGGCGTCGTCGGCTTCGACCCCTACAACGAGCCGCACGCGGGCGTCTACGACTCCGGGCAGACCAGCCGGGCCTGGGAGAAGGACGTGCTGTGGCCGTTCTACGAGAAGTTCCGGGCCCGCATGGACACGGCCGGCTGGCGGGACAAGCCCGCCTTCGTGGAGCCGAACCTCTTCTGGAACGCCAACCTCGACTTCCAGAAGCAGGAGGGCGGCCTGCTGGACGCCGGCCCGCTCGGACCGCGCTATGTGTTCAACACCCACTTCTACGACCAGAAGGCCATCTCCGGCGTCTTCATGTGGGGCAAGGCGGCCGACGGCCAGTACGCGAACGACTTCCGTACCGTCCGCGACCGGGCCGCCGCCGCGCAGACCGCCGCCGTGGTCAGCGAGTTCGGGCACCCGCTCGCGGGCAACGTGTCCGACAAGGCGCCGACCGTCCTCAAGGCGATGTACCAGGCCCTCGACTCACGCCTGAAGGGAGCCGACTGGTGGTCCGACCCGGCCGCCTCGGGGCCCGTGCTCTCCGGCTCGCAGTGGCAGTGGGACCTCTACAACGGCCGGCACCGCGAGCAGATGAACGGCAACCCCGACAAGGTGCTCACCACCGGTGACGCCTGGAACGACGAGGATCTGTCCGCCGTACGCCTCGACGACTCGGGCAAGCCCGTGCTGCGCCAGGACGCCCGGCTCCTGGACCGCCTCTATCCGAGCGCCACGGCCGGCAGAACGGTCGGCTTCACCTACGAGGACCGCTCCCGGGACGGCTCCACGACCCTGACCTGGAACCCGGTGCCCAGTGCGCTGCCCAACGTGCAGCGGCTCGTGGGATCGGGACAGTACGGGCTGCTGCTGTGGCGCTCGGACGGCGGCTCGGCGCCCACCGAGCTGCACCTGCCGGCGAGCTTCCCGACCGCGTCCACCACGGTCGTCTCCGACCTGGGCACGGCCCACGCCCCGCCGGCGTACACCTCGACGACCCCGGTCGGCGTGGCCCAGGAGCCCGGCGGCACGGGAAGCCGCCGCCTGCTGCTCACCGCGCCCGACTCGGGCGTCCTGCACTACGCACTGGTGACCAACGGGGCGACGGCTCCCTCGGCGGACCTGCTGAACGCGGCCCGCTCCGAGCTGGCGGCATGGGCGGCGAGGGAGGTCGACTAGCCTGCCGGGCTCGTCCAGCCGGCCTCCACATGACCGAGCCGGACGCGCTGCGGGTGGTCTCCGACCGGCACGGACACGACCTTCTTCCCGGTGGCGAAGTCGATGGCCGTGACCTGGTCGGAGCCGCTCTCGGAGACCACGCAACTCCTGCCGTCACCGCTGACCGTGGCCCAGTAGGGCTTGGCGGCGGTGACGAGCGGGCCCTCCTGGAGGGTGGCGCGGTCGACGACCGTGGCGTAGTCGTCCATCGTGCCCGCTACGCAGAGCTTGCGGCCGTCCGGGCTCATCGAGATGCCGTGGTGGCGGGAGTCGTTGACGAACGTGGTGCGGTCGTCGCTGGTCGCCGGGTTCTTCGGCAGGGTCTTCGTGCGGGTGATCTTGTCGGTGGCCAGGTCGTACTCGAAGAAGCCGTTGAAGAACGACACCTGGAAGTACAGCTTCGACTCGTCCGGCGAGAACACGGCCGGCCGGACCGCGTCCGAGTAGTCCTTGAGACCGATCGCGTCCAGGCGCGGGCGCATGTCGATGACCTTGACCTGCTGGTACGTGGTGGCGTCGATGACGGTGATGCGCCGGTCGCCCTTCGTCCAGTCCAGCCACGGGGCGTCGGTCTGCGTGTTCACCTCGCCGATCGACATGTTGTAGATGTACTTGCCGTCCTTGGTGAAGATGTTCTCGTGCGGCTTGTCCCCGGTGGCCGCCTTGCCGAGCTGCCTGCCGGTCTCGATGTCCAGCACGTGCACGGCGTTTCCCGTCGACGCCGACACCGCGACCCGCTTGCCGTCGGGGGAGACCGCCATGTGGTCGGCGCGGAAGCCGGACACCGGGAAGCGCCAGTTGATCCGCCCGGAGGCGAGGTCGATCGAGACGACGTCGGCGAAGCTCGGCCGGGAGACCACCACCGACTTCCCGTCCGGCGTGGAGTACATGTCGTCGACGAACTGGTCGTGGCCCTCGCCGACGCTGTTGCGGATCGTCATGAAGGCGATCCACCGGATCGGATCGGCGTTGATCTCCGCCATCCGTTCGTCCTTGTCGGGGACGACGTCGATCCGGCCGATCTTCGCGAAGTCGCCGGTCGACTTGATGACTTCGGCGGTGCCTTCCCAGTTGTTGCCCACGAACAGCACCTCGCGCAGCGCGGCGGAGGCGTCCGGAGCGTCCGCGTGGGCGGCGGTCGCGGGGACGGTGAAGGTCAGGGCGAGGGCGGCGGCTACGGAGCACAGGTGCCGTCGTCGGAAAGCAGGCATGACTGCTCCTTGGAATCTGAACACACGTGGTTTCA
>NZ_JBHUQX010000681.1:0-2996 GCF_042674225.1 Streptomyces sp. NPDC056948 | reverse complement strand
GGCCTGTACATCGAGCACAGCCCGCTGGGTCCGCGCTGGCGCCCCGCCCCCCGCTGATACACGCCCCCCGGCTGATCGACTGTGCCGCCGGGGCCTCCGGGCGGCACACTGCATAGACGTAACAGGCACAGACTCAACAGACGTACGCAGACGTACGTACGAACCACTTCACGGAGACGGGTAGCTCATGGCCGCGAACAACCGCCGCATGTCCGGCAAGAAGGGCGCGCAGGTCGGCAGTGGCGGCAAGCGGCGCCGGGGCCTGGAAGGCAAGGGGCCGACGCCGCCCGCCGAGGCGCGCAAGGGGCACGCCAAGCAGCGCGCCGCACAGGCCAAGTCGCGCCGCGCCCAGAGCCGCACCAAGGGCCCGCGCGCCAAGGGCACCTCCGAACTCGTCGTCGGGCGCAACTCCGTCTTCGAGGCGCTGCGCGAGGGCGTGCCGGCCTCCACGCTGTACGTCCAGCAGTTCATCGACAGCGACGAGCGGGTGCGCGAGTCCCTGCAACTCGCCGCCGAGCGCGGGGGCATCAACCTCATGGAGGCGCCGCGCCCCGAGCTCGACCGGATGACGAACGGGCTGAACCACCAAGGCCTCGTGCTCCAGGTCCCGCCGTACGAGTACGCCCACCCCGAGGAGCTGGCCGCTGCCGCTGCCGACGAGGGCAAGGACCCGCTGATCGTCGCGCTCGACGGTGTGACCGACCCGCGCAACCTCGGCGCGGTCGTCCGGTCCGTCTCGGCCTTCGGCGGGCACGGCGTCGTCGTACCCGAGCGGCGGGCCGCCGGGATGACGGCGGGTGCCTGGAAGACGTCCGCCGGTGCCGCCGCCCGTACGCCCGTCGCCCGCGCCACCAACCTGACGCGCGCGCTGGAGGCGTACAAGAAGGCCGGCATCGTGGTCGTCGGCCTCGCCGCCGACGGTGAGGTCGAACTCGGCGAGCTGGAGGCTCTGGGCGGGCCCGTCGCCATCGTCATCGGGAGCGAGGGCAAGGGACTGGGCCGGCTGGTCGGCGAGACGTGCGACCACCGGGTGCGGATCCCCATGCCGGGCGGCACCGAGTCGCTCAACGCCGGTGTGGCGGCGGGGATCGTGCTGTACGAGGCGGCTCGCCGACGTCGCTGAACAGGCATCCGGCACTTCACCCGAACGGGGTAATTGCGGGGGTGTCGGGGCGACAAGGACAAGCTTGACGGGGTCCGGACAGATCCGGCCGGTCAAAGCAGTGTCCTATCGCGACGTCACTCGGTTAGATGAGTGTGGACACCAGAACACCCCGCACTCCCACGGGGGACCGCTCGTCGGGACTCGACGACGTTCCCGCGCTGAGCATGGTGAAGGTGCCGAGCGACCCGGCGCAGGTCATCGTCAATCACGCGAGTTTCCGCGTGCAGTTGGGCGTCTCGACGCGTCGCGTCCAGTCCCCACGGGTCGCACGGCACATGACCGCCAGCGAGGACACCGCCCGCATCCCCGTCGCCACCGCCGGGGGCGGGGCGGACGGGGCCACCGCCCGTCGCCGGCCCGTCGTCTGGAGCGGCAGATCCGCGCCCGACGACACCGGCGCCCACCGGCTCCTCCAGGCAGTGCGGCACGAAAGCGTCCGCCACACCGAGGAGCCCGCCTCCGACGCCGGAGCCACCCAGGTCATCTCCCGCCCGGCCACCGGCCACGGGAGCACGGGCTACGGCGGCACCGGATACCAGGGCGACGGCTACGGCGCCGGATACGAGGACGACCTCGACCAGACGGTCGAGACCCCCGTCGTCGGCCCCCAGCGCACCCACTCGGACGGCACCCGGCTGCTGCCCCCCATGCGCACCGTCGGCAGCGCCTACGACGAACCCGCCTACGTGGAAGAGGACTTCGAGGACCTCGGCGTCGGCGCGGACGAGACCGGGCGGGCCTCCAGGCGCCACGCCGACGATCCGGCGCGGCACGCCTACTACCCGGGCCGCCGGATGAACCTCGGCGTCGTCCTGCTCCCGCTGCGCGTGTTCCTCGGCTTCATCTCCATCTACGCCGGCATGGGCAAGCTGTGCGACCCCGTCTACTTCGACGGCGGCAAGCGCGGCTCCATGGTCACGTGGCTCAACACCCTGCACCCCTGGGAAGTCGCCGAGCCCCTGCGCCAGTTCGCCCTGCAGCACCCGGTCGGCTCCGGGCTGGTCATCGCCTTCGCTCAGGTCATCGTCGGTGTCCTGACGGTCCTGGGCTGCTGGCAGCGCGTCGCCGCCGCCTTCGGCGCCCTGCTCTCGGCCGCGCTGCTCGTCACCGTGAGCTGGAAGAGCGTCCCCGCCTACGAGACCCCCGACATCATCTACCTCGCCGCCTGGTCCCCGCTGATCATCGCCGGCGCCCCCGTCTACTCCGTCGACGGCCGACTGGCCGGCAGCGCCTGGCGCCGCCTCGGGCCCCGCGCCGACATCTGGGATCTGCGCAGCTACGTGCTGCGCCGCGGCGTCCTCGTCACCGCCCTCGCCACCGGGTTCACCCTGCTCGTCGGCTCGCTGCTCGGCGGCGCCGTCCGCGACGCCGACCGGGTCGTCGTCCCCGGCCCCGGCGAGGCCCCGCGCAACGAGCTGCCGGGCTCCCCGCTCCCGGGCGAACCCGGCAAGCGGCAGGACAAGAGGACCCCGTCGGCCTCCACGTCGCCCACCCAGGGCGCCACGGCCGGCTCGGCCAGCCCCAGCGCGGGCACCACGACCCGGCCGGACGCCACCCGGGGCAGCGGCACCGCCACCGGCGGTTCGCCCAGCCAGACCCAGGGCAGCGCGGGCCAAGCCCCGCCCCGGCAGTCCTCCCCGGCCGACGAGGCACCGAGCACGACCTCCGGCCCCACGTCCGGCGGCTCCGCGACGGGAGGCTCCGGCTCGACCGGCGGCACCGGCGACGGCTCCGACTCGGGCCAGCCGGGCCTGGTGGGCGGCCTGCTGGGCTAGCCGGCCGACCGAGTCAGGAGACAGGAGTGGGGCCCCGCACCGTCACGGTGCGGGGC
>NZ_JBHUQX010000680.1:0-3035 GCF_042674225.1 Streptomyces sp. NPDC056948 | reverse complement strand
GTTCCAGGTCTTGCCATACGGGTTCAATCGTCAATACCGTCATACATCTCACCCGCATCGGTCCGTCAGTACGCGGCTCTAGGGGAGGGCTCAAGGACCGCGACGTACCGGCGCGGGGCGCGGTAGGGGGGTGCCGTGCTCGGTGACCGCACATGGTGGCCGGGCCGTGCCGCGCGGTCGGCTGCCGTTTTCGCGGTCGGCCAGCTTTGCCAGCTCACCCGGCGTGCCCGAAGCTCCATCTCGGCGTGCCACGGGTGAGAACCCCCCTTTCGAACCGGACTGGATCCGGACTGCCCTGGGGGGGCGGTCCACCGGACGAGAGGGACCAGACTCATGAGCTCAGTTCTGCAGCCGGCTGCCGCGGAGCAGCATCCGCCGGTCGCCGGAAAGTACCGGCCCGTCTCTTCTCACCTGGCCATCGCGCCGCCGGTGAGTGTGGTCATCCCGGCCATGAACGAGGCGGAGAATCTTCCGTACGTCTTCAAGACCCTGCCCGACTGGATACACGAAGTGGTCCTGGTCGACGGGAACTCCACCGACAACACCGTCCAGGTGGCGCGTGAGCTGTGGCCCGAGGTCAAGGTCGTCGAGCAGCGCGGCAAGGGCAAGGGCGACGCCCTGATCACCGGGTTCCAGGCCTGCACCGGCGACATCATCGTGATGGTCGACGCGGACGGCTCGGCCGACGGGGGCGAGATCCTGTCGTACGTCTCCGCCCTGGTCTCCGGCGCGGACTTCGCCAAGGGGTCCCGCTTCGCCAACGGCGGCGGCACCGACGACATGACCTTCATCCGCAAGCTCGGCAACTGGGCGCTGTGCACGGTCGTCAACCGCAAGTTCGGCGCCCGCTACACCGACCTGTGCTACGGGTACAACGCGTTCTGGCGGCACTGCCTCGACAAGATCGACCTCGACTGCACCGGCTTCGAGGTGGAGACCCTGATGAACATCCGGGTCGTCAAGGCCGGGCTCAAGGTGCAGGAGATCCCGAGCTACGAGTATCTGCGCATCCACGGCACCAGCAATCTGCGGGCCGTGCGGGACGGGCTGCGCGTGCTGCGGGTGATCCTCCAGGAACGCTCCAACCGCCGTGCGCTGCGCCGCCGTTCGCCCCAGTCGCCGATGCTGGACGCGATGCGGGGAGAGGTGTCTTGAGCGGTCCCGGCATCTCTGTCGTGATCTGCGCGTACACCGAGGACCGCTGGGAGGACATCCTCGCGGCGGTCTCCTCGGTGCGGGCGCAGTCACGGCCGGCCCTGGAGACGCTGCTGGTCGTCGACCACAACGACACGCTCCGGGAGCGGCTGGCCAAGGAGTACAAGGAGCCCTCCGAGGGCGCTGTGGTGCGGGTGCTCGCCAACGCGGGCCCCCGCGGCCTGTCCGCGGGCCGCAACACCGGGATCGCGGCGGCGCGCGGCGAGATCGTCGCCTTCCTCGACGACGACGCCGTGGCCGAGCGCGACTGGCTGCGGCACTTCGCCGAGGCCTACACCGACCCGCGGGTGATGGCGGTCGGCGGGCGCACGGTGCCGGTGTGGGCTTCGGGGCGGCGGCCGGACTGGTTCCCGGAGGAGTTCGACTGGGTGGTGGGCTGCACCTACCGGGGTCTGCCGCGCGGCCGGGTCCGGGTGCGCAATGTGCTCGGCGGCAACGCCTCGTTCCGCCGCACGGCCTTCGACACGGCGGGCGGCTTCGCCACCGGCATCGGCAGGGACGGCGACAAACGCCCGCTGGGCTGCGAGGAGACGGAACTGTGC
Organism: Streptomyces sp. NPDC056948; assembly: GCF_042674225.1. Taxonomy (NCBI): domain Bacteria; kingdom Bacillati; phylum Actinomycetota; class Actinomycetes; order Kitasatosporales; family Streptomycetaceae; genus Streptomyces; species Streptomyces sp. NPDC056948. The sequence continues at coordinate 1,278 of NZ_JBHUQX010000680.1, read as the reverse complement.
ATCCGTCTCAGCCGCGCGCGGCCCGACGCGGTGCTGCTGATCGACGACCGTGCGGTGATCCACCACCGGGTGCCCGAGGTCCGTGAGCACTTCCGCTACTTCCGTACGCGCGCCTACGCCGAGGGCCTGTCCAAGGCCCTGGTGGCCCGAAGTGTCGGGGCCGGGAAGGGACTCGAGTCGGAGCGCAGGTACGCGACCCGGGTGCTGCCGGCCGGGGTGGCCCGGGGCCTGCGGGACGCCCTGCTGGCCCGGCCGGGCGGCGCCGGGCGGGCGGGCGCGATCGTCACCGGGGTGCTGACGGCGGCGGGCGGGTACGTGGTGGGGAGCGTGCGGGCCCGCCGGGGCGGGGCGACGTTCTCGGTGCCCGCGGTGGAGACGGCGCAGCCGTCCGTGCCGGCGGAGGTGCGGGCCCGTGAGTGACGTACGCGTACCGGTCCTCATGTACCACGCGGTCGCGACCGACCCGAACGACGCGACCCGCGCGCTGTCCGTGACCCCGGAGGCGTTCGCCGAGCAGATGGCGGTGCTCGCGGACCGGGGGCTGACGCCCGTCACCACGGCCGGTCTCGCCGCGTGCTGGCGCTCCGGCCGCCCGCTGCCCGAACGGCCGGTCCTCATCACGTTCGACGACGGCTACGAGGGCGTGCACCGGCACGCGCTGCCCGTGCTCGCCAAGCACGGCTTCCCGGCCACGCTGTTCGTCTCGACCGGGTGGCTCCAGGGGCCGTACGACACCGGCGGCGGCCTGGACACCATGCTGGACTGGGACCAGGTCCGCGAGCTCGCAGCGGCGGGCGTCGAGATCGGCGGGCACAGCCACAGCCATCCCCAGCTCGACCAGGTCTCCGATGCCACGCTGCGGTTCGAGCTGATCCACTGCAAGGAGATCGTCGCGGACCAACTGGGCGCCGTTCCGGCCTCGTTCGCCTACCCCTACGGCTACTCCAGCCGCCGGGTCCGGCAGGCGGTGCGCGAGACGGGGTACACCCAGGCACTCGCCGTGGGCAACGGCCTCGCGCGCCGCACGCAGGGGCCGTACGCCCTGCGGCGCCTGACGGTGCGCCGCGGCACGGGTATCGACGAGTTCGAGCGGGTGATCGAGGGCCGCGCGATCGCCCGTACGTTCGCCAGGGACCGTGCCCTGACCAAGGGGTACGCCCTGGTCCGCAGGACCCGGCAGGCACGCCGGACGGTGTCCCGATTCGGGGTCTGACCTGCGCGGGCTTCGAGGCCTGACCTGCGCGGGCTTCGGGGTCTGACCTGCGCGGGGGAACCTGC
>NZ_JBHUQX010000679.1:0-3037 GCF_042674225.1 Streptomyces sp. NPDC056948 | reverse complement strand
CTCAACACGGACTTCCACCGAGCGCTCGCCGCAGCAACCGGATACCGCATTTTCGGTGAACTGACCGAGCAGCTGCTCATGACCATCCGGCGCTATCGCATCGTCGCGCCGACCGATCCGGTCAACTGGCGTGCCGTGATCGAGGAACACGACGCCATCATCGATGCTTTGCGCACCGGCGACCCCGCCGCGGCGGCCGAAGCGGCGCGCACCCACACCGTGTCGCAGGCGCGCCATGAGGTGGAGAGCGCCTGAGGGAGTCCGGGCATTCCGGAACGCGCTGATCCCCGGGGACGTGCGGTCCCCGGGGATACGCGTGGCACCGAGCCTGTCGGAAGGCTGAATCGGGGCCGTCGAACGGACCGAACCGAACCGGTCAGTGGGGCAGTCCGACGGCTCGTTCGCCGCTACGGCGCTGCTGGATGACGACGGCCACCACCAGCAGGGCGCCCTGGGCCACGTTCTGCCAGAAGGAGTTGATGCCCTCCACGGTCAGGCCGTTCTCCAGGCAGCCGAGCAGCGCGACGGCGAGGAGGGTGCCGCCGATCCCGCCCTTGCCGCCCTTGAGGGCGCAGCCGCCGAGAGCCGCCGCGGTGATCGCCTTGAGTTCCAGGCCCTCGCTGCCGGAGACGGGCTGGCCGGAGCCGGTGCGGGCGGTCAGCAGAACGCCGGCGACGGCGCACACCACGCCGATGAGGGCGTAGACGAAGACCAGGTACTTGTTGATGCCGATGCCGGCGAGGCGGGCAGCGGTGTCGTTGCCGCCGATGGCATAGAGGTTGCGGCCGATGTCGGTGTACTTGAGCAGCAGATGGACCGCGAGGGCGGTGACGACCAGGATCCAGACCATCACCGGCAGCCCGGCGATCTTGCCGCGGCCCAGGAAGACGAAGACACCGTCGTTGAGGACGTAGCCCTGGGCCCGCCCGTCGGACAGCAGCTGCGCGAGGCCCTTGTAGGCGGCGAGTCCGGCGAGCGTCGCGATGGTGGGGTTGACCCGGCCGTAGACGATGACGATTCCGTTGAGCAGACCCACCAGCAGGCCGACGCCGATCGCGGCCAGCATGCCGACGAAGGCGTTGGAGCCGGTGGTGGTGAAGACCATGGCGCTGACGACGGAGGCCACGCCGACCTGGGAGCCGACCGAGATGTCCAGCCCGCCACAGATGATCACGACGGTCTGCACGATGGCGAGCAGCCCCGTGATGGTGGCGGCCTCCGCGATCACCTGCATGTTGGACAGGCTCAGGTAGTTGTCGTTGAGGAGGCCGAACAGGACGAGTACGAACACCAGGGCGCCGATGAGGCTGACGTTCTGTCCACCGAGGCCCGCGAACCGCCTCGGCCGCGGGGGCTCGGGGGTTTCCGCGTTCTTGATGTGCGGGGAGGTGCCGGTGATGCTCATGAGGATGCTCCAGAGGCGTCGGCGCCGACGATGTCGTCCGCCATCGCGAGGGCGAGTATGGATTCTTCGGTGGCTTCGTCGCGGTTGAGTTCGCCGGTGATCCGGCCTGACTGCATCACGACGACGCGGTCGGCGAGACCGAGGAGTTCGGGCAGCTCGGAGGAGATGACCAGCAGAGCCACGCCCTCCCCGGCCAGGTCGGCGATGATCTGGTAGATCTCCGCCTTCGCGCCGACGTCGATGCCGCGCGTGGGCTCGTCGAGGATCAGCACCTTCGGCTTACGGGCCAGCCATCGCGCCAGCACGACCTTCTGCTGATTGCCTCCGGACAGCTTGCGCACCTCGTGCTCGATCGAGGGGGTGCGCACCCGCAGCCGGTCCACGTACTGCTGTGCCAGCCGCCGCTCCGCGCCCCGTCGCACGAAGCGGAAATGGCGCAGCCGGTCCAGGACCACCGTGGAGGTGTTGTCGCGGATCGAGCGGTGCAGGAACAGAGCCTGCGCCTTGCGCTCCTCCGGGGCCAGGCCGAGACCCGCCCGGATGGCCTCGCCGGGCCTGCCCGGCCGCAGGTGCCGGCCGTCCAGGGTGATGACGCCGCTGTGGACGGGCAGGTCACCGGCGAGGGCCAGGGCCAGCTCCGACCGTCCCGCCCCGATGAGCCCGGCCAGTCCGACCACCTCGCCGGCGTGCACCCGGAGGTCGATGCCGGTGACGTCGTCGGTGGTGACCCCCTGGACGTCCAGGACCAGGCGGCCGGGGGTGACGCGCTCGCGGGAGAACATCGTGGTCAGATCGCGGCCGACCATGAGGCGTACGAGTTCGCCCTCGTCGGTGGCGTGTGCGTCCTGGACGCCGGCGAGAGCGCCGTCGCGCAGTACGGCGATCCGGTCGGCGAGCTGGAAGATCTCCTGCATCCGATGGGAGACGTACACGACCGCGATGCCCTGGTCCCGCAGCCGGCGGATCAGTGCGAAGAGCGCCTCGACCTCGTGCTCGGACAGCGAGGAGGTCGGCTCGTCGAAGGCGATCAGCCGCGCCTGCGTGTCTCCCGTCAACGCCCGCATGATCTCGACGAGTTGACGCTGTGCCGGAGTGAGCTGGGAGCCCAGCAGCCCGGGATCGAGGACGCCGGCGAACCCGAGCCGCTCCAGGTCCGCCTCGATCCGGCGGCGCAGTTCGGCCCGGTCGAACCGCCGTCCGCGCCGACGGGGCAGTGAGCCGGCGTAGACATTCTCGGCGACCGAGATGTGCGGGATGATCTCCGGCTCCTGCGGGATGATCCGGATGCCCGCGGCGCGGGCATCGGCGGGGGAGTCCAGTGCGACGCGCTCGCCGTCCACGACGACCTGGCCCTCGGTCGGCTGATGGTCACCGGTGAGGATCTTCAGCAGGGTGGACTTCCCGGCGCCGTTCTCGCCCATCAAGGCGGTGACCCTGCCGCCGGGGAAGTCGATCGAGACGCCGCCCAGCGCTTGGACGGCGCCGAACCGTTTGACCACCCCGGCCACGCCGACGGATGCCGCCGGGGACGGGGCCGTGGCAGGACCGCCGGCGAGGCTCAGGTGGTTGTTCGGATCAGGCGCTCTGGTCATGTGTCGGTTCACCTCGAAGCCGTCGTGCGGTGGGCAAGGG
>NZ_JBHUQX010000678.1:0-3042 GCF_042674225.1 Streptomyces sp. NPDC056948 | reverse complement strand
CGTCGGACAGGCCCTAGGCCGGCTGGGCCTCCGGCATCTCGGTCAGCCACGGCAGGGCGCCGCGGTCGCTCGCGCCGAGCCGGGCGTAGGCGCTGTACAGGTGGTTGCCGACGGTGCGGATCGACAGGGTGAGGCGTTCGGCGATCTGCCGGTTGCTCAGGCCCGCCGCCGCGAGGGTGACGATCTGCCGCTGCCGGGCGGTGAGTTCGCCGAGGACCAGCCCGGACAGCGCCGGCGTGCGGGCGCCCTGGCAGCGCCGGGCCAGGGCCACGGCCCGGGTGCGGGAGTGCCGGGCGGCACGGGGATCGCGGTGTGCCCCCACCGCCTGGGCGTGCGCCTCGGCGGCGAACAGCGTGTAGCCGCGCCGCTCCAGCTCCTGGGCGACCTCGTCCAGGGCCGGGCCGTCGGCGCGGGTGAGCGCGTCGGCGTGCCGGGCGAACACGCCGGTCAGCCGGTCGATGACCTTCTCCGGAGCGCCGAGCCGGACGGCGTCATAGGGGTCGGCGAGGTCCGCGAGGACGGTGTCGAGGTCACCCGGGCTGTCGACAGTGGCCTCTCCCAACTGGGCGGAGGCACGGTCGAGTTCGTCCTGGCACGACGCGTCCGAGGGTGCGCCGCGCAGCCCCTCTCTCGCCCAGGCCGCCGCTTCCCGCAACTCCCCGCGCAGCCGGGCGAACCGGGCGCGTACGGCGGCGTACCCGCACGGCAGCGTGCCGCCCTCGGCGACCAGCCACTCCCCCACCGGCGTGGGCACGGCCCGTACGTCGGCCCGGTCGATCCGCTGCGCCAGTGCGGCCGACTCGGCGTCGAGGGCGGCGGCGTACACGTCCGGTGTCCGGGCCAGCCGGCGCGCCCGCAGCCGGCCGGCCGCGGCCCTGAGCACCGGGCCGTGCAGGGGGTGCGCGAGGCGGACGGTGCCCGCGTCGTCGACGTGGATCAGGCCGTCGGACTCCAGGACCTCCAGGGCCCCGATGTCCGCGTCGTCCGGATGCAGCGGCAGGGGTTCGGCGAAGGCGAGGCGGTCCAGGGTCTCGCGTTCGCGAGGGCAGGTGCGGCCGAGGACGGGGGCGGTGCGCTCACGCACGGCCGTGGTCAGCGGCACCGGGCCCCGCCACGCCCGTTCCTCGGTGCCCGGGACGGGTGTGAGCCGCCCCCGCACCGCGCCCAGCAGGTCGCGCAGCAGCCGCAGATCGCCCTGGCTCAGCCGGTGCAGCCGGTTGGCGGTGAGCGGGTCGAGCGGGCCGGCACCGGCCGTGAGGAGCCGCGCGGTCTCCTCCTCCGCCGGCGGCTCAAGGGTGAGGCGCGGCAGGAGCTCCCCGGTCCACAGCCGGGAGATCGCGCCGGGCACCGGGGCGCCGTCCGTGGCGACGACCAGCAGGCGGGTGCGGCCGTGCACGGCGAGCTGGTGGACCAGGGCGGCGGAGGCGTCGTCGAGCAGGTGCGCGTCGTCCACGACCAACGTGCGTACGCCGGCCAGGAGCTGGACCGCGCGGTGCAGGGTGACCGTCTCGGGCAGCAGATGGGCGAACGCGGCGAAGGGAAGGGCGCGGCTCTCGGGAGTGCCGGCCGCCCGGGCGCAGTCGGTGCCGCGGACCGCCTCGGTGACGAGGCGGGTCTTGCCGCAGCCCGCCGGGCCCGTCACCACGATGCCGCGGCGTCCGCCGGTCAGGGACCTGCGGACCAGCTCCAGTTCGTCCTCCCGCCCGGCGAACGGCCAGGGCAGCTCCAGGGGCGTCGCGTCCCGCTCGTAAGTCGTCACACAGACATGAGCGCGGCTACTCACTTCTGATACAGGGCGACTTGAGTAGCCCCCGACTCAGGCGCCCGGGACGGCCCGCGGGGCAGGCTGTGGCCCATGACCGCACGCTACTGCTCGCTGGCTCAGGCGCCGGCGCCCGCCTTCGCACCGGGGCTGGCGGCCGAGCGGCTGAGCGCGCTCGCGAGCGGGCGGCGGATGTGGGTCAACGGCACTGTTCTGCACTACTGGTTCTTCGACGGCGACAGCGACGCGTCCGTCATCCCCGTGCCGGGGACGGGGATGACGCGACGCGTGTCGTGGGCCGGCGCCGAGGAGCAGCGGGACGTGGTGCGCGCGTGCTTCCGGGAGTGGCAGGACCTCGGCGCCGGGATCTCCTTCGCCGAGGTCGACGACCGCTCGGAGGCCGAACTGCGCATCGGGTTCCAGCTCGGCGACGGCTCCTGGTCGGCCGTGGGCCGCGACGCGCTCCAGGCCGGCCGGCACGAGCGCACCATGAACTTCGGCTGGGACCTGACCGCGCCCGGGGAGCGCGGGACGGCCCTGCACCAGATCGGGCACGCGCTCGGCATGCTGCACGAGCACCAGAGCCCGTTCGCCGGCATCCACTGGGACGACGAGGCGGTGTACGCCGAACTGGCGGGCCCGCCCCACCACTGGAGCCGGGAGAGGACGCACTACAACATTCTGCGCAAGCTCGACCCGGACGAGGTCAACGGCTCCGTCTGGGACCCGCAGTCGATCATGGAGTATCCGTTCTCGTCGGGGCTGGTCCTGGAGCCGGAGCAGTACCGCGCGGGGCTGAACCCGCCCGGCACCCTGTCCGCCGCCGACAAGGAGTTCGTCCTCCGCTGGTATCCGCCTGCGGATCGGCCGGGACCGTCCGAGCTGGTGCCGTTCCGCTCGGCACCGCTCGGTCTCGGACCGGGCGAGCAGGCCGACTTCGTCGTCGACCCGCCGGAGACCCGCACCTACACGCTGGGCACCTTCGGCCACGGCGACGCCGTCGTCGTGGTCTTCGAGGAGCGGGACGGGGAGCCCCGTTACCTCGCCGGGCAGGACGACGGAGGGACCGCGCAGAACGCCACGATCAGCGCCCGGCTCGTCAAGGGCCGCCGCTACCACGTCCGCGTACGCCTGTACTCCGCCTGGGGTTCCGGCGAGACGGCGGTGATGTGCTGGTGACAGCACCGACGCGCCGCGCGGACACCTGAGCCACAGTCCGGCACCGGGGGAGCGGTGGTTGACGGAGCCCGCGGGGGGGGGGGGTCTAAAAGACACCCCCC
>NZ_JBHUQX010000677.1:0-3073 GCF_042674225.1 Streptomyces sp. NPDC056948 | reverse complement strand
CTCCCCGCACGGGGGCGGGCCCACCGCTGTTTTCACAAGCCGCCGCTTCACGGAATCGGAAGCCGCGCAAGCCACGCAAACCCCGAGAGCCGCCGTCACCGCGGCTGCGGCATCAGTCGGTCAGGCCCCCGCTGCTGCTCCTTGCGCAGCTTGCTCCGCAGGTCCCGCTCCGACTCCGACAGCGGTCCGGGCGCGATCGGTGGCGGCACGCCCTGGACGGTCTCGCCCGGGGGTACCGGCGGCTCGTAGCGCGTCGGGGCCGTACGCACGGTGAGCATCGTGGTCCCGATCAGCAGGGCCGTGAAGGCGATGGCGGCCCGGGTCCAGAGACGGGCCCGGCGTTCCCCGGCCTGCCGCACCACCAGCGGCTTGGCGGCCCGCAGCCGCTCGGTGGAGGCGAGTTCGACCAGCCGCCAGTGCAGGACCTCCGGGTCCGCCAGCTCCGGCAGCCGTTCGGCGACCGCCTCGCGCGCGTGCATCAGCCGGTTCACGGCGGCGCGGGTGCTCGCCTCCGTCTCCGCCGCCGTCTCCGGCAGGCCGAGGCCGACGCCGTCGTAGAGCAGCAGCGTGCGGCGGTACGAGGGCGGGAGCCTCAGCAGGGTATCCATCAGCGCGCGGTCGAACACGTCGGGCGGCGGCGGCTCGGGGTGCCGGTAGCGGGGCCGCAGCCGGTGCCACGGGGAGAGCGCGCACTCGTACGCCACCGCGCGCACCCAGCCCGCCGGGTCCCGGTCGCGGGCCACCTCGGGCCAGCGGTGCCAGGCGATCTGAAAGGCCCGCTCGACGGACTCCCGGGCCAGCTCACGGCGCCCGGTCAGCAGATAGGTCTGCCGGACCAGCGCGGGGGCGCAGAAGGCGTACAGCGCGTCGAAGGCCTGTTCAGGGGCGAGCGCGGAGGTCGCGTCGTCCGGCCGGTGCGGGGGCTTCGCACGGCCGGGGCCCCGGCTGAGGTCGGCGAGGGTGACGCGGGGGGTGGTGCGGCCGCGGTCGGGGGCGGGGGCGCGGCCCCGGTCGGCGACATGAGGGCGGTCCCGGTCCCTGGCGGGCGGGCGGCTGCGGGCGCCCCTGCCCCGGGCGGAGGCCCTGCCTCGGTCGGTCGTGGCGACGCTCACATGAGACTCCGTCACCTCCCGCCCCGCGCCCAGTGAGTTCAGCAGCCTCGCGTACTTCTCCCCCTTCCGGCCGCGTGGCGTCGCGCGGCCGGTCTCCCATCCGCGCACCGTCTCGCTGGTGACGCCCACCCGGGAAGCGAGCTGAGCCCGCGTCAGCGAGGCGGCCTCGCGCAGGCGTCGGCGTTCCTTGGGCGGAGGGAGCTGGAGGGCAGGGCTCTGGGTCACAGGACGCCCCTGGGTACGGAAAAGTACATAAACGTATATTGAGCGACACAACGGTGGTTCGCCTGTTACGACGGGAAAGCGCGTGTCGTTGGGAGCATGGCCAGCGTGATCAAGATGACCGCTCACCGCCGTCTGCCGGCGCTCCTGCTCACCCGGGTGCGCGACCGCTCGCCCGGACTGGGCGACGCCCTCGTGAGTGGTGCGGTGGCGGCGGGCCTGGGGCTCGCGTGGTTCGCCGTGCTGGTGATGATGCTGTGGATCACCTCGCCGTACCCCGACAGCGGGCCCGGCGGCGTGCTGCACATCACGGCGGCGCTGTGGCTGCTGGCCCACGGAGCCGAGTTGGTCCGCGTCGACACGCTCTCCGGCGTCCCGGCCCCCGTGGGCATCCCGCCCCTGCTCCTGCTCACGCTGCCCGTGTGGCTGCTGCTCCGGGCGGCACGCGACGCCACGGACGGCGGGGCGGGGGACGGGGACGACGACGCCGGCGGCTTCATGGCCATCGCGACCGTCGAGGACCTCGAGGGCCCCGAAGACGCCGAGGACATCGAGGGCGTGGGGCCGCCGCTGGTCGACGCCCGTACGGCGTGGACGGGCGTCGTCCTCGGCTATCTTGCCGTCGCCCTGCCCGCCGCGCTGTTCGCCGCCGGCGGTGTGCTGCGCCCGTCGTGGCTGTGGACGGGGGTGTACGTGCCGCTGGTCGCCGCCGTGACGGCGGGGGTGGGCGTGTGGTCGGCGTACGGCCGTCCGGGCGGGCCGCTGCGGCGGCTGCTGCGGGTGCTGCGGGTGCTGCCGGCGGGTCTGCGGCCGCTGGTCTACGGCCCCGACGAGCGCCCGGGTGTCGCCGCCCGGGCCGCGGCGGCCGGAGTGGCGGTGCTGCTCGGGGGCGGCGCGCTGCTGGTGGCGGTGTCGCTGGTGGTGCACGGTACGGAGGCCCAGACGTCGTGGCTCCGGCTGACCGAGGGGTGGTCGGGGCGGTTCGCGGTCCTGCTGCTGTGCACGGCCCTGGTGCCGAACGCCGCGGTGTGGGGTGCCTCGTACGCCCTGGGTCCCGGCTTCGCTCTCGGCGCCGGCCACGTCGTCGGCCCGCTGTCCTCCGCGCCGCCGCCGTTCCTGCCGCCGTTTCCGCTGCTTGCGGCGGTGCCGGAGGCGGGGCAGGGGGCGTTCTTGCACTGGGCGGCCGGGGCCGTGCCGGTGGTCGCCGGGGTGGTGATGGGCCGGACCGTGGCGAAGGGGGCGGCCTCCGGAGAGCGCGGCGGGACGAAGCCGGGCGGCGGGCGGGACGCCGGCTGGTCGCCGTGGCGCGGTGCCCGTGCCGCCGCTCTGGCGGCGCTGCTGTGCGCGGCGGTGCTCGCGGGGCTCGCCGCGCTGGCGGGCGGGCCGCTCGGGGTCGCCGTACTGGCCCGTTTCGGGCCGGTGTGGTGGCAGGTGGGCGCGGCGACCCTGGCGTGGCTGACGCTGGTGGCGGTCCCGACGGCGGTCGGGGTGGGAATCTGGCGCCGCCGGTCACCCCGGGCCGAGGAGCCGGCGATCGGCAGGCAGCGTGAGAAGACGGCCGGGGGTGCCCGCAAGGCCGAGGGGAAGCGCCGCCGCGGCGGTTGGTTCGCGCGCGGCAGAGCGGCCGGAGCCGGGACCGCCGGAGGCACCGGGCGGGCCGGACGCACCGCGGGCGCCGGGGCCACGGGAGCCGCCGGGGAAGCCGGGGAATCCGGAGCGGCCCGGGGCGCCAAGAGTGC
>NZ_JBHUQX010000676.1:0-3092 GCF_042674225.1 Streptomyces sp. NPDC056948 | reverse complement strand
GGTTCGGCCACGGCAGTCGGGGGTTCGGCCACGGCAGTCGGCAGCGGTCGGGCCTCGGTGGTCGCCGTTCTCGCCACGGCCGCTGCCGGGCCGACCACGGCCTGTGCCGCCTCCTGGGGGTCCAGCCCGCGGTCGCCCGGGGACAGGGGTGGCCGGAAGGGGGGCCGCTCGGGCGGGACGGCGCGGCCGACGGTGCGGTCCGGGACGCGTGGGTCGGTGGCCAAGGTCTGCCACATACGGGCGTCGTCGTCGAGGGGCGGCGGCAGCGGGCGGCCTTCGGCCAGGGCCGTGAGCGCGTCGGCGACCCAGTCGAGAGCGGTGAGACCGGCCGCCTCACAGGCACGGCGGGCGGCGAGCAGGGCCACCGCGCGCTGGGTGGCGGGACCGGCGGCGTCGAGGGCGTGGAGCAGGGCGGGGTCGAACGGGAGGAGACCGCGGACGTTGCCGCCGACGTCGCGCAGGGCCTGGCTCGGCGACTGTCCGCCCCACTCCCAGCGTTCGCGGGCGAGCAGCCGCTCCCGTTGCGCCGTCTCCTCGGCGAGGCGGGCCCGGCGTTCGGCTTCGGCGCGTTCGGCCGGGGTGGGGGGCGGCGGCAGTTCGCGGGCGTAGCGGTGCCAGTAGGCGGCGCTCAGCGAGGTCTGCTTCAGGACGCGGCCCGGCTCGGGCGGGGCGGGCCAGAACTGCAGGAGGTAGCGGTCCAGTTGGGGCTCGTCGTCCAGCCGGGTGTCCCGCTCGCCGGCCCGGTCCATGCCCTGGGCGCAGTACCGCACGCGGTAGTCGGTCTCCTCCAGGCCGAGCAGCCAGGACGCCTCGCCCGCCCACTGCACGAGCGCGGTGTCCCGCGACACCGGACGGAAGGACACCTCCACCACGTCTTCCCAGACCGGGTCCAGCGGCGGGGCCTCCTCACGCACCTCGACCGTGAAGCCGACGTCGCCGGTGTGCAGGCCGGTGTTCAGCCAGAGGAAGCCCGGTGACGCCGCCCCGCACAGCCCCCCGCTCTGCCCGGCGAACGCCTCGGCCAGGCCTGACCCGTAGCCGTCCGGATCGCTCTCGACATAGATCTGGCCGTAGTGCACATGTACCTCTCCCTCGACCGGCCTGCGCACGATCAGCTCCTCCTCGCACGGGGTGAAATGGTGAGCTGTCGGCATCCTGGCATCCGCCACTGACAAGCAGAGCGCGATCACGGGAGAGCGGAAAGATGCGGCACGTCTACTGGATCGGGGGCGGCAGCGGTGCGGGCAAGTCCACGATCGCCCGCCGGCTCGCCGATCGACACGGCTGGCGTCTCTACCCGACGGACGATGTGATGCGGGACCACGCTCGACGGGCCACCGCCGAAGAAGCACCGCTCCTGCACGAGTTCATGGCCATGGACATGGACGAGCGGTGGGTGAACCGGTCGCCCGACACCATGCTCGAGACGTTCCACTGGTTTCACGGCGAGGCCTTCGGACTGATCGTCGAGGACCTGCTGCGCATGCCGCGGGAGACGGGTGTCCTGGTCGAGGGGTTCCGCCTGCTGCCGCACCTCGTGAAGCCTCTGCTCACCGCACCCGGGCACGCCGTCTGGCTCCTGCCCACACCGGACTTCCGCCAGGCCGCCTTCCGGAGCCGGGCCACACCGGGCGAAGGATTCACGGCGAGGACCAGCGACCCGGAGCGGGCCGACCGCAACATCGCCGTGCGGGACGATCTGTTCACGAGACGCCTCCGCGAGGAGACCGCACGCCTCCGGCTGCCCACCGTCACCGTCGACCTCCCGATGTCGGAGGACGAACTCACCGAGCGGGTGAGCGGAGTCTTCGGGCTCTGACCTCCCCTGCGCGGCAATCCCGACAGTTACCCCAGATACGAACAGACAGCGAGCACTTTCGGAACGAAGTGGCGCTCCACCGTGCGAGATCAGTCGATGACGGTGTGTACTGTGCTGCGGGTAGCTCGCCTGAGCACCTCGGACTCCGCCCTGCCCGACTCTCCCTGGAATCGCTTCGATGATCGAACTCCCGGACCTGGCCGTCGGTGGTCTCGCCCTCGGCACACTGTCCGCGTTCGCCCTCGGCGGCGGGCTGCTGCGCTCCCGGCGGCAACTGGCCGCCCAGCGCGCGAAGACGGCCGCTCTGCGCGCGCAACTCGACGGCACCTCACGGGCGTTCACCGCCGAGGTCGAGCATCTGGCGTCGCGGCGCCTGCCCTCCGCCGCCCGGCAGGTCGCGCATCCCCACATCGCCGTGCCCGGCCCGCTGAGCCCGCAGCTCGCCGGTTCGCCCCTGGGATTCGCGCTGGAGCAGGTGCTGAAGGGGCTGCACACCGAACTCGCCTCGCAGCGCACCCGGATCGACGCCGCCGCGCAGGCCGGGATGCGCGGGGCGACCCGGGAGATCCAGGCGGCGCTGTACCGGTTGCAGGACGCCCTGCGCGGTCTGCAACAGCGCTACGACGACCCCGAGCTGGCGCAGACCCTGTTCGAACTGGACCACGAGAACGAGCAGTCGCTGCGCCGCGCGCAGATCGCCGCGGTGGTGTGCGGGGCCTGGGTCGGGCTGGCCCGGGAGGAGTCGCACCTCGTGGACGCGGTGACGGGCGGTCAGGCCCGGCTCGCGGGCTACCAGCGCGTCCGGATCCACAACCACCTGGCGGCCGGCACCGCCCTGGTGTCCCACGCCGTCGAGCCGGTCGCCATCATCGTCGCCGAGCTGCTCGACAACGCGCTGCGGCACTCCGCGCCCGACACCGGCATCGTGGTCAATCTCGAGGCCGTCCACCACGGTGTCTGCGTCACCGTGGACGACGCCGGGCTGGGCATGACGCAGGACGAACGGGCCCGGGCCCAGCGGATGGTGGGCGGTTCCGAGCCGATCCTGCTCACCGAGCTCGGCGACCCGCCGCGCATGGGTCTCGCCGCGATCGGCCAGCTGACCCGGCAGTTCGATCTGAGCGTCGACCTGTCCTCCCCGTCCCCGTACGGCGGTGTGCGGGCGGTGCTGCGGGTCGACCGTCATCTGCTGACGCGGATCGACCCCGAGGAACTGCCCCCGGCGGCCAGCGCCCCGCGCTCCACCCGCAAGGAAGCCGTGCGGGACACGGCC
>NZ_JBHUQX010000675.1:0-3096 GCF_042674225.1 Streptomyces sp. NPDC056948 | reverse complement strand
CGCCGACGCGATTCGTGACGACATACGCGCCTACGTGGTCGAGCACCTGCGCGACACCGAGGCGGTGCTCGTGGTCGACGAGACGGGCGATTTGAGAGACAGATCAGTGAGGTCGCCTCGATGAGCAACCCGGTGCGATGGGCCCTCGACCTGACAGTCAGTCATCTGTGCACGTACCGCTTCATGGCAGTCGTGAAGACATCGCCCCTCTGACCAACCGCCACTGACACGCTCCCGCTGACGGGGCGCGCACAACGGTCTTGATCACCCCACCTTGATAGCCACCCCGCACCAGGGCGCGGGAGCGAACAGCCGCACAATCACCCGCCCGTGCACAACAGTCGTACTGACAAGACGAAACACCTGCGAGGCAGGCACAACCCAGCACACGATCGCTGCCGCAGCCCGCACATGCGCTGCACGCCGCAGCACAGCGCGAGGCAGGCTGCGGCTGTGCAGCTCTCCCTCCCCATCGCCCCAGCCGTGCCGGACGACCTCGCCAAGCCTGAGCCGCCGCTCCCTCACGGGCCGACTCTCGCGGCGCAACGTGCCGACGTGCTCAGCGTTTGGCGGTGCCCATCTGCTCGGGGATGGTCTGCCTGTGCTCACGATCGTCTCCTCTGGTGTCCGGGGAGCTGTACGGGCCGGGGGCAGAGCGGCTGGCACGGCGCGGGCGGCTGTCCCAGATGGAGGGGCGGTCGGCCGCGGCGAGGAGGTAATTGATGCGGCGGGCGAACTCGTGTCCGGGCAAGGGGAGCTCCGTGTCGGGCTCGCGGAGGTAGCCGGCCGTGACAGCGGTCGGCATGTAGGCCATGAGCTTGCTGACACCAGGCGGCCGGGAGCGGACGGTCTGCTTGGCGAGGTGGCGCAGGATCCGCATGAAGTGGGTGGTGGAGGTGCTGGTGATGCGGTGGTCGGCCGGGTGCCAGGTGCCGCCGTGGTCGAACGCCGGGGGTTCGGGCGGGGGCTGGACATCGTCGGTTTGCCGGTGCCAGAAGTCCGCGGTGTCCCGCTCTCCCAGTGCCAGGTGATGGAGGTAAAGGCAGTAGGCGGCGGCGGCTTGTCCGGCGCCGGCGGCGTACTGCCACCAGAAGCGGGCGCCCTCATCGGTGTCGGTCAGCTGCAGGACACAAGCGAGGACCAGGGCGGCGCGGGGTTCGGGGACCTGGTCGGTGACGAACTTGGCGACGGTGCGCGGTGGGGTGTGCGAGACAAGGGTTTCGCACAGGGCGCGCAGATCCTCGGCCGCCGCATAGCGGCTGCCGCTCGGGGAGCTCTGGCTAGCGTGAGCGGCATCGGGTGCAGGCGGCCGGTTCGATGCGGGAACGACGTCGCGGGGCAAGGTGCGCTCGCGGACGAGCAGGGCTCTGGAAAGGAGTTCTTCGATGCCGGTCACGGGGTGATCCCTTCGGTCGGAGGCGGCGGGCACAGGACGCTTTCCAGGAAGCGGGTGGCGTGGCGCTCGTCGGAGCGGACGGCGGCCAGGGGCACGCCCAGGAGGGCGGAGACGGTCTCGGGCGGGCGGCCGCACAGCCGGCGCAGCACCATGACGTCGAGCTGGCGGGTGGGCAGGCGGCTCATGGCCGTGAACAGCTGAAGACTCTCGGCGATCTGGTTGAGGCGGTCGGCCGGGTCGGTGAGGGACTGCAACGCAGCGGTGTCGAAGGCGGCACTGCCCAGTTCGGGCCAGCCGTCCCGGTGCGGAGCGCGGGCCATGACCGTGGCGCGCAGGACATTCCAGGCGTAGCCGCGGGTGTCCTGGCTGGCGAGGGCGTCATCCCAGGACAGCCACAGGATGTCGAAGGTGTCGTCGATGGCGGCGTCGCGCTGGTCGTCGTCGAGGAAGGCCTGGGCGAAGAACAGGTAGTCCGTCTCCACCAGTTCGCGGAAGGCGCGGTGATCCAAGGGCGGGGCGGTGTGGGTGGCGGTCAGGATGGGGGTCCGTTCGGTGCAGTTGTCGACCCACTCGCTGCTCTTCTGTGCCTCGTATGCGGCCTGGCACCACAGCCGGTACAGGGGCCAGTTCGGCATGCCCAGCTCCGTGGCAAGTAAGTAGACGATCTCCCAGCGCGGGTAGAGGCCCACGCCGCGCAGCAGTTCGGAGATCTTGGACTTGGCGAAGCGGACGCGTGTGCTCAGATCGCTCAGGGTCAGGCCGCTGGCGAGGTAGGTCTCGCGAATCGGGTCCAGCCAGGCCCGGTGGGCGCTGCTGACGAACGGGGCGATCGGTCCGAGCTTGCGGCCGGGCCGCGCGGTGGAGGGTCTGTCGGGTGGTACCGGCGGCTCGGTGGGCGTCGTCACGGGGCGTCGTCCTCCTTGTCCGTGGCCGCGTCCACGCGGTTGCCGGCGCCGGGCGCGGTGTGGGAACGGGAGGCGTGCACGATCTGCTGCACGGTCAGGGCGAGAGCCGGAGCGAGCCCGGCCACCGCGGCCGTCTCGCCGACGGCGACCAGTACGGTGCTCCAGGCGAACACCGTCGCCGTGACCGTGATGACGACTATCTGACGATGCTTCATACAAGTTCCTATGGGAGACGCGGTCGGTTTTCGGTGTCGAGAGGTCGGCCTCAGGGATCCGGCGGCCCCATCCGAAGAAGGCCGCCGCGCACCCCGGCAGGCGGGTGCCAGGCCGCCGTGCCGAGGAGGTGAACCAGCATGGCGAGAGCGGTAGTTGTTACGCCACGTGATCAAGAAATCACGGAACAATGGCGATCACCGACCATCTCCGGGCGCCCCGTCAGGGCATCGGCGGTCAGAAAACGCAAGCAGGCGCGCGGACGGGTGGAAGTTCCCGGATCTCCTTGCAATTGCACGTCGAAGAGACGTCAATAGAACAAGACGCCGTTGGTGTCGGCCTTCCATCCGGAAGGGCCCGCCCCCGTGCCAACCCGTCAAAGGGGGGAAGCGGGCAACGCGGCTCTCGCCTGGCCAGGCATGAGGCCAGGCGAGAGCACAGCGGTCCCAAGCCGGGACACGACGACCGTAGACCACGGCACTGACAACGCCCGCGCCACAGCCCGGGCCTGTGCTGTCGTACGAACCAGGTGCCCCTGGACCTGCCGGCATCTCGGGAACCAGGCGTGGCGCGAATCCGGTC
>NZ_JBHUQX010000674.1:0-3123 GCF_042674225.1 Streptomyces sp. NPDC056948 | reverse complement strand
GGCGCCACACCGTCACGGCCGCCATCAGCAGCAGGATCGCGCCGATCGACGTCCGCACGATCGCGTCGTCCGCCCACATCAGGAACACCGTGCCGACGACGACGCCCGCGGCGACCGCCGGGAACAGCCGCCACAGGGTGGGCCAGTGGGCGTGCCGCCGGTAGGTGGCGACGGCCAGCAGGTCCCCGGCGATCAGGACCGGCAGCAGGACGCCGGTGGAGGCGCGGGCGGGCAGCACCGCGGCGAAGATGGCGAGGCTGACCGTGTTGGCCCCGCTCACGGCGGTCTTCGAGAAACCGACGAGGAGGGCCGCGAAGGCGAGTGCGGCGAACTCCCAGCCGGTGATGTTCCAGAGCGTCATCGTGTTCATGCGAACACTGATGCTATGTGCACCGAACGGGGCGCCGCAGTGCCGTCTCGCCTGGTGGCCCGGGGGGGGCGGTCTACCCCCGTTCGACGAGAAGCGCGCTCCCCTGTCCGACCCCCACGCACATCGTCGCCAGCCCCCGGCCCGCCCCCGTACGGCGCATCCGGTGGAGCAGGGTCGTCAGGATCCGGGCGCCCGAGCAGCCCAGGGGGTGGCCGAGGGCGATGGCGCCGCCGCTCGGGTTGACCAGGTCGGGGTCGATGCCGAGCTGGTCCACGCAGGCCAGGGCCTGGGCCGCGAAGGCCTCGTTGAACTCGGCCTCCTCGAGGTCGCCGACGCTCCAGCCGGCGCGGGTCAGTGCCTTGCGGGTGGCGGGGACCGGGCCGATGCCCATGACGTCGGGGTGGACACCGGCGGAGGCGCCGGCGACGTAGCGGCCCAGGGACTGAAGGCCCAGTTCGTTCAGGGCCTCCTCGCTGACCAGGAGGAGACCTGCGGCGCCGTCGTTCATCGGGGAGGCGTTGCCCGCGGTGACCGTGCCGCCGTCCCGGAAGACCGGCTTCAGCCGGGACAGCTTCTCGTAGGAGGTGTCCTCGCGGACGCACTCGTCGGTGTCGACGACCACGCCGTCGGGGCGTTGCACGGGCAGGAGTTCGTCGTCGAAGTGGCCGTTCTTGCGGGCGAGGGCGGCCCGTTGGTGGCTGCGCAGGGCGAAGTCGTCCTGGCGTTCGCGTGCGATGCCGTAGCGCGCGGCGACCTCTTCCGCCGTCTCGCCCATGGACAGCAGGCCGTGCAGGTCCCGCATCGCGGGGTTGACCAGGCGCCAGCCGAGGCGGGTGTCGACGGTCTCGATGCGGTGGGGCAGGGCCTCGTCGGGGCGGGGCAGGACGAAGGGGGCGCGGCTCATCGACTCGGAGCCGCCCGCGATCACGATGTCGGCCTCGCCCGCGGCGATGGTGCGGGCGGCGGTGGTCACGGCCTCCAGACCCGACGCGCAGAGCCGGTTGACCGTCGCCCCGGGGACGGACTCGGGGAGGCCGGCGAGCAGGGCTGCCATGCGGGCGACGTTGCGGTTGTCCTCGCCGGCCTGGTTGGCGGCGCCCCAATAGACGTCGTCGACGCGGGCCGGGTCCAGCGCGGGCACGTCGCCGACCAGGGTGCGGATCACGGTCGCGGCGAGGTCGTCGGGCCGCACCGAGGAGAGGGCTCCCCTGAGTTTGCCGATGGGGGTGCGGCGGGCGGCCGCGAAGTGGACGGGACGCACGAGAGGCTCCTCACACCGCACATTAATTAGCACTGCTAGTTTCGGACTATAGACCCTCGTCCCGCCGCCTGTGAAGATTCCGGGGCCACACGGGTTCGGAGCGGGCTTTGCCGCAGGTCGGCACAGCACTCCGGGGTCGACCGCGAGGCGTCACGGGTCGCGTTTGCACCCGTGCGCCCGGGGCACCCGCGCGGTCATGGAGTGGTTGCGGAACGCCGCCTGCGTGGACGAGGACCCCGAATTGTTCTTTCCCGTGGGCACGGTGGGTCCGGCCCTGCGGGACGTCGCGGCCGCGAAGCGGGTCTGCGCGCGCTGCCCGGTGACCGGCCAGTGCCTGAGCTTCGCGCTGAGCAGCGGCCAGGCCTCGGGCGTGTGGGGCGGGACCTGCGAGGAGGAGCGTGACGCACTGCTCCGGACGACGAAGCACGACGCGAGAAGGAGAAGCGCCCTATGACGGCCGTGAGGAGCACACTGTCCGACGAGGCCCGCCGGGTCTGCTGCGAGGCACTCCAGGACACCCTGGTCGATCTGCTCGGACTCTCGCTGATCGGGAAGCAGGCGCACTGGAACATCGTCGGACCGCGGTTCCGGTCCATCCACCTCCAGCTCGACGAGGTGGTGACGGCCGCGCGGAACTTCTCCGACACGGTCGCGGAACGGTCCGCCGCGCTCGGTGTCCCGCCGGACGGTCGGCCGGAGACCATCGCGAAGACCTTCACACTGCCCGCCCCCAAGGAGGGCTGGGTGCGCGACTCGGACGCCGTCCAGGTGATGGTGGAGTCCCTCCAGGACGCCGTCGGCCGGCTGCGCGAGCGCATCGACGCGACCGAGAAGGCGGACCTGGTCACCCAGGACCTGCTGATCAGCATCACCGCGGAGCTGGAGAAGCAGCGGTGGATGTTCGACGCCGAGAACTTCCCCCGCGAGGGCTGACCGGCGCGCGCACGAACGTATGAAAGGGGCACCCGATGACCGACGCCCTTGAACTCGACGCGCTGTGGGAGGACTTCCACCGCGTGGTGAACATGACCTCGCAGGAACTCGCGGCCTGGCTGCGGATGCGGGACGCCGACGAGGACGCGGAGCCGCTGCCCGACCAGGCGGGGAGCGAGACCGGACAGCATGTCCTGGCGATCCTCCAGAAGCGGCGCACCGACCTGACCGAGGACGATCTGCGGGTGATGCGGAACGTCGTGGACAGGGTCACCTCCCAGGTGGACCTGGAGAACGAACCGCTGCCGGAGGTGACGGCCGAGGACACACGCCGTCGGCACCGGCTGATGACGGTCGGCCACGATCCGCTGAAGGGATAGCCGTGGCCCGCCAGGAGCGCGTCGTCCGCGAACTCCTCGGCACGCACGGCCGGACGTACGCCGCCGAGGCGGGCATCCGGCTGAAGGACAAGCAGTAGCCGCTGTACCGGCTGCTGGTGCTGTCCCACCTGCTCAGTGCCCGCATCCGCGGCTCGATCGCGCCGGCCACCGCCCGTGCC
>NZ_JBHUQX010000673.1:0-3147 GCF_042674225.1 Streptomyces sp. NPDC056948 | reverse complement strand
GGCTCGGACGGTTCCCGCCCGGAGCCTGCGGACGCGGACCGCCGCCCTGGGCGCCGGGCGCCTGGGGACGGGGACCGCCACCCTGGCCGCCGGGGCCGGGACGGCCACCCTGCGGACGGGGCGTCTGCGGGCGCGCCATGCCGGTGGAGCCACCGGAGGTGAAGGGGTTGTTACCCGGACGCGGACCGGCCGGACGGGAACCGCCCTGACGCGGCGCCGGAGCACCGGGACGCGGGCCACGCTCGCCGCCGGGACGGCCCTGGCCGCCCTGGCCCTGGCCGGGACCGCCGGAGGGACGGCCACCACCGGGCTTGGGGGCACCGGGGCGCCCGCCGGCGGGCTTCGGCGCGGCCGGGGACGGAGCCGCCGCGGGCGGCGCCGTGAACTCGGGCGCTGCCGGGGCCGGACGCGGCGCGGGCTTGGGGCCCGGCGTCGGACGCGGACCCGGGGCCGGCGCGGGGGCCGACGAGGCAGCGGGGGCCGACGGCTCCTGGGCCGCGGCGGGCTTGGGTGCGGCCGGCGGCTTCGGAGCAGCCGGGCGCTCCCCCACCGGCTTAGCGCCGTGGGAGGGGCCCCCAGCCTGCGCCGGAGAGGGCGCGGCGGGACGGGGGGCGGCCTTCTTGGGGGCTGCGGGCTTCGCGGCGGACTTGCCGTTGCCGCCACCCTGGAAGGCGTCAGTCAGTTTGCGTACGACAGGCGCTTCGATCGTCGAAGACGCCGAACGGACGAATTCACCGAGTTCCTGGAGCTTGGCCATGACGACCTTGCTCTCGACACCGAACTCCTTGGCGAGTTCGTAGACCCGGACCTTAGCCACTTCGCTCCTTTGAGGTCCGGGTTACGTCCGGACCGTCGCTAGTTCATGGGCGTACTCATCGCGTACTCATCGAGTGCTCATCGCAATCTCGACCTGCTTTCGACTCGCGAGGTACCAAGCCGCACGGTGTTCCGTGCGACACGTCTTTACCGTGTTGCCTGGTCGGCAACTGTTGTCTGCTCGACGTATCGGCGCAACGCCTTTGTGTCGAGCGGTCCCGGGGCGCGCAGTGCCCTCGTGAACGCCCGTCGGCGTACCGCCTGGTCCAGACAGATCTGGGCGGGGTGTACGTACGCACCCCGGCCGGGCAGCGTACCGCGTGGATCAGGGGCGCATGCGTCCTTGATCAACACGATCCGCAACAGATCGGCCTTGGCCGCTCGCTCCCGACACCCCACACAAGTGCGTTCAGGGCATGCGCGGACGCGCGTCCGGCCAGACACCGTTAAGTCTACCTCCCCGTACGCCCCTGACCCCTTTGGGGCAGGATTCGAACAGTTGCCGCGCATGAACCTGTCGTGATCTGAACGACCCGCGGCTTGGATCTATTCCTCCGAGCCGTTCACGGCCGGTTCCGTGTCCGGTCGGATGTCGATCCGCCAGCCGGTCAGCCGGGCGGCGAGCCGGGCGTTCTGCCCTTCCTTGCCGATGGCCAGGGAGAGCTGGTAGTCGGGCACGGTCACCCGGGCCGACCGGGTCGCCATGTCCACGATCTCCACCTTGGACACGCGGGCCGGGGACAGCGCGTTCGCCACCATCTCGGCCGGGTCCTCCGACCAGTCGACGATGTCGATCTTCTCGCCGTTCAGCTCGCCCATCACATTGCGCACCCGGCCGCCCATGGGGCCGATGCAGGCGCCCTTGGCGTTCAGGCCGGACCGGGTGGAGCGGACGGCGATCTTCGTCCGGTGACCGGCCTCCCGGGCGATCGCGGAGATCTCCACGGACCCGTCGGCGATCTCCGGGACCTCCAGGGCGAACAGCTTCTTCACCAGATTGGGGTGCGTGCGGGACAGGGTCACGGACGGGCCGCGTACACCCTTGGCCACCCGGACGACGTACGACCGCAGGCGCATGCCGTGCTGGTAGGACTCACCCGGCACCTGTTCCTGCACCGGCAGGATGGCCTCGAGCTTGCCGATGTCGACGAGCACGTTCTTCGGGTCGCGGCCCTGCTGGACCACACCGGTGACGATGTCGCCCTCGCGGCCGGCGTACTCACCGAGCGTCGCGTCGTCCTCGGCGTCGCGCAGGCGCTGCAGGATGACCTGCTTGGCCGTGGTGGCGGCGATACGGCCGAAGCCCGTGGGGGTGTCGTCGAACTCGCGGGCCTCCTGGCCCTCCTCGAGGTCGTCGGGGTCCTCCTTCGCCCACACGGTCACATGGCCGGTCTGCCGGTTGAGCTCCACGCGCGCGTGCCGGCGGCTTCCCTCGGTGCGGTGGTAGGCGATGAGGAGGGCCGATTCGATCGCCTCGACCAGCAGGTCGAAGGAGATCTCCTTCTCCCGAACCAAGCCCCGCAGGGCGCTCATGTCGATGTCCACGGCTACGCCTCCTCTTCCTTCTTGTTGTCCTTGCGGCTGAACTCGACCTGGACACGCGCCCGGACGATGTCGGCGAAGGCGAGTCTGCGTGCGGTGGGCTTGCGGCCCTTGACTCCGGGGATCTCGGTGTCGACACCGTCGTCGTCGACCTTCAGGATCCGGGCTACCAGCTCGCCGCCCTCGGTGAGCTGGAACTTCACCAGTCGGTCCGTGGCGCGCACGTAGTGCCGGTGTTCCGTGAGGAGGCGCTCCGCGCCCGGGGTACCGACCTCGAGGGTGTACTCGCCCTCGCCCATCGCGTCCGACTCGTCGAGCTTCGCCGAGAGCGCGCGGCTCACATCGGCGATCTGGTCCAGGTCGGCGCCCGTGTCCGAGTCGACGACCACGCGCAGCACACGCTTCCGTCCGACGGAGTCCACTTCGATCTCTTCGAGGTCCAAGCCCTGAGAGCTGACGAGCGGTTCCAGTAGTTCTCGCAGCCTCTCGCTCTGGGTGGTGCTCATCCGGGTGACTCCTCGGCCGCGTGTGCTGTTGTGGGATGGGGCGCGTGTCTGATCAAAGGGTATCCGGTCGCAGGGAGTGTTGCCGTCCACCCGGTGACGAACGGTGCCGCTGAGTGGTCTCGGGCGAAGGCCCGGGTACCGTGATCACGGGCGTGCAGCCCTGCCAGTCGCTTCTTTCTCGTACGAGCCCCCCCGAGGACGTCTGAAGTGCCGTTTCCCCCATCGCCGCGCGCCCGCTCGGGACCGCGCAGAAGGAGTCTGCTCGCCGTCGGCTCGACGGCCC
>NZ_JBHUQX010000672.1:0-3163 GCF_042674225.1 Streptomyces sp. NPDC056948 | reverse complement strand
CTCCCGGCCGTCCTCGGGCCCGGGAGGGCGCTCGTCGATGACCGACGCCGATCAGTTGTGGCTGTGCAGGATCTCGTTCAGCCCGCCCCACACCGCGTTGTTCGGCCGGGCCTCGACCGTGCCGGTGACCGAGTTGCGGCGGAACAGGATGTTGGAGGCGCCGGACAGCTCGCGGGCCTTGATGATCTGGCCGTCGGGCATGGTGACGCGGGTGCCGGCGGTGACGTAGAGGCCGGCCTCGACGACGCACTCGTCGCCGAGGGCGATGCCCACGCCCGCCTCGGCGCCGATCAGGCAGCGTTCGCCGATGGAGATGATGACGTTGCCGCCGCCGGACAGCGTGCCCATGGTGGAGGCGCCGCCGCCGATGTCCGAGCCGTCACCGATCAGGACGCCCGCGGAGATACGGCCCTCGACCATCGACGTGCCGAGCGTGCCGGCGTTGAAGTTGACGAAGCCCTCGTGCATGACGGTGGTGCCCTCGGAGAGGTGCGCACCGAGGCGGACCCGGTCGGCGTCGGCGATGCGGACGCCCTTGGGGGCCACGTAGTCCGTCATGCGCGGGAACTTGTCGACGCTCGTCACCTGCAGGTGCAGGCCCTCGGCGCGGGCGTTCAGGCGGACCTTCTCCAGCTCGTCGACGGCGACCGGGCCAAGGGAGGTCCAGGCGACGTTCGCGAGGTGGCCGAAGATGCCGTCGAGGCTCTGGCCGTGCGGCTTCACCAGACGGTGCGAGAGCAGGTGCAGGCGCAGGTAGACGTCGTGCGCGTCGACCGGCTTCTCGTCGAGCGAGGCGATGACCGTGCGGACCGCGACCACCTCGACGCCCCGGCGGGCGTCGGGGCCGACCGCGGCGGTCGCGCCGCCGCCGAGCAGCTCCGCGGCACGCTCGGCGGACAGCCGCTCGGTGCCGGACGGGCCCGGCTCGGTCGCCAGCTCGGGTGCGGGGTACCAGGTGTCGAGAACAGTGCCGTCGGCGGCGATCGTGGCGAGGCCGGCGGCCACGGCGCCGGTGGTGCGAGGAGCAGTCGTGTCGGTCATGAGGGCAACCTAACCGGCGGACGGCGGTCGATGCGAACCGGTGCGGGGGCGTCTCACGTGCCGGGCGGTACGTCTCCCGTGCTGGTCGGCGACGCGCGGCGGCCTACCCGTCACCACCCTCACTCCCGAGCCCTCGAACCCCCGAGCCCAGCACCGGCATCTCCCCCACGCTCAATACGACCATCCACCGACCTCATACCCCCGCCCCACAACCACCCGCCCCCGCCACGACCCGCCCCAGCACCTCCCGCGCGTACGCCTCGTCGTACGGCACCCCCGTCAGCAGCGCCTGAAGACAGATGCCGTCGATGAGGGCCACGAGCGCCCGAGCGGTGACAGGGTCCGTACGCCGGGACAGCACCTCCGCGAGTTCCTCGGTGCACTCGGCGGCGACGGGCCGCAGAGCGGGCCGGCGCAGGGCGGCCAGGTACAGCTCGTACTCCAGCTCGACGGCGGTGCGGTCGCCCGCGAGCCACTCGCCCATCCACGCGGCGAGTTCGGCCGCGAGGTCGCTCCGCGGATCCTCCAGGCCGCCGTGGGCGGCGACCACCTTGGCGAACCCCTCGTTGGCCTGCCGCAGCGCGGCGACCATCAGTTCGTCGAGGGTCTTGAAGTGGTACGTGGTGGAGCCGAGCGGCACATCGGCCTCGGCGGCGGCACTGCGGTGGCTCAGCCCCGCGATGCCTTTCTCCCCGACGACCCGCATCGCCGCGTCGATGATCCGCTGCCGTCGCTCGGGGTCGTAACGCCGGGGCATCAGTGACCGCCTCCCATGTTCAGCACCACGACCCCGACGATGATCAGCGCGATACCGGCGGCCTTGGCGACGGTCACGCCCTCCCCGAGGAACAGGACACCGATGGTAGCGATGGCCGCGGTGCCCACGCCGGACCAGATGGCGTAGGCCGAGCCGACGGAGACGGTCTTCAGCGTCTGCGCGAGCAGCGCGAAGGAGACGACGTATCCGAGGAGCGTGAGCAGCGAGGGCCCGAGCCTGCTGAAGCCGTCGCTGTACTTCATGGCAGTCGTCGCACCCACTTCGGCGGCTATGGCCGCGGCCAGCAGAAGATAACCCATATGTACAAGCGTACACACCATCAGTACGCCCGTACACATCACAGGACGGAAACCGCTCTCATCAAACGCCCCCGGTGATCCCACCCGTCCACTACGGTGTCACCGATCACACACCGGGCCACCACAACTGCGCCGCCGTCAAGGGTGCCCGATGGAGGAACCAGCGCATGACAGAAGACAAGTCCCGGCCGCCACAGGACCGTCCGTGGGAGAGCGGCTGGGCCCCGGACACCACCCGGGCACCGGGAACGCGAAGGCTCTGGCTGGCGGGCGTCCTCGCCCTGGCCACGGTCACCGCGTGCGTGACGGCGATCGCCGTGATGGACAGTCAGTCCGGCGAACCGACACCCGAGTCGGCCGAGCCGACGACACTCAGCAATTCGGCCCCGGGCGGCCTGATCTCCTTCGCGACGCCCTCCGGGAACGCCACGCAGACGCCCGGCAAGGACCGCGGACGCCCGTCCCCCACCCCCACGACGAGCGCGCCCTCCAGCCCGGGCGCCTCCGAGAAGCCGCACTCGAAGGCGCCGAAGCCCCCGGCGTCCCACGGGACTTCACCGGCCCCGAAGCCCCCGAAGTCCAGCGGGATATCCATACGCTCGGTCAACTACCCCGACCGCTACTGGCGTGTGCGCGACGGCTATGTGCGCCTGGACTCGATCGGCTCCGGCCCCGAGCAGCGTGAGGACGCCACGTTCCGGCGCGTCGCCGGACTCGACGACTCCTCCTGCTACTCCTTCGCCACCGCGGACGGCCGCTACCTGCGCCACCGCAGCTTCGTCCTCGTCAAGGACACCGACGACGGCTCGTCCCTCTTCCGCAAGGACGCCACCTTCTGCCCCCGCCCCGCCTCCCCCTCGGGCGCGGTCATGCTGGAGTCGGTGAACTACCCGGGCCGCTTCCTGCGCCACCGCAACTTCCAGCTCCGCCTGGACCCGTACCAGCACCACGGGCAGTACCGCGCGGACGCGTCGTTCCGGCTGGTGGGCGGGCTGGACTGAGCCGCGCCGGACCGAGCATGACGAAGGGGCGGCACCCGGGAGGG
>NZ_JBHUQX010000671.1:0-3205 GCF_042674225.1 Streptomyces sp. NPDC056948 | reverse complement strand
GCCGGAGGGCCTGCGCTCGGCGGCGCACGGCGAGAAGTACTTCGGCAGCGGCCCGGACGCCGCCGCCTCCGGCGACGACACCGCCGACTGGGCCGCCCCTCTCGCGGGCAGCGCCGGCGCCGTCCTGCTGGTGGCGGCCGTGGTCCTGTGGCGCGGCCGCCGTACGCACCGCGACGACTTCTAGCCGCCGCGAGGATCACGACCGCTGCCGAAGCGGCGGCACCCGGCCGATAGGGTCGATGACCGTGGCGAACAAGAACATCCCCGACTCCGGCTTCTCCGACGACGACGGCTCCGCCGACCCCCGGCTGAGCGCGGCACTCGCCGCCTGGTCCGAGGACCGCGGCGCCCTGGGCCCGGTCCTCGACGCCCTCAAGGGCGCCCGGCTGCTCGTCCCCGTCGTGGCCGTGCTCGGCGAGGTCGAGGAGGACGAGCGGGGACTGCGCCGCGAGAAGACCAGCGACATGGCCGTACCGACCCTGAAGGCCGGCGACCGCACCGCCCTCCCCGCCTTCACGTCCGCGGACTCCCTCGCCCGCTGGGACCCGGCGGCCCGCCCCGTCGCCGTCCCTCTGCACCAGGCCCTCCAGGCCGCCGCCCACGAGAAGGCGGACACGGTCGTGCTGGATCTGGCCGGACCCGTGCCCTTCGAGCTCACCGGCTCCGCGCTGCTCGCCCTCGCGGAGGGCCGGTCCACCACCGACCCGCTGGCCGACCCGGCCGTCATCACGGCCGTACGCGATGCCGTGGCCGCCGAGCCCGCCGTCCTGCGCGCCCATCTCGGACCGGGCCGGGCCGACGGCACCCTCGCCCTGGTCCTCGATCAGTCCGCGACCCCGGCCGAGGCCGCCCGGGCCGTCGCCGAGCGGCTCGCCGCCGACGAAACACTGAGGGCCCGCCTGGTGCGGGGCCTCGACCTGGCACTGCTGCCGGCCGAGGCGACGCCCCCGGGCGAGCCCTTGTACGAACGCTGATGAACCGGCTGTGACCGGCCGGCCTCGGGACTAGCCGTAGACCGGACCCGTGTACTTCTCGCCCGGCCCCTGGCCCGGCTCGTCCGGGCGGAGCGACGCCTCGCGGAACGCGAGCTGCAGCGACTTCAGGCCGTCGCGCAGGGGCGACGCGTGGAACGAGCTGATCTCGGTCGCGGAGGCGTCCAGCAGGCCGGCCAGCGCGTGCACCAGCTTGCGGGCCTCGTCCAGATCCTTGTGCTTGTCGCCCTCCTCGGTCAGACCGAGCTTCACCGCGGCGGCGCTCATCAGGTTGACGGCGACCGTCACGATCACCTCGACCGCCGGGACCTCGGCGATGTCGCGGGCCATGGCGTCGAAGTCGGGGGACTCAGGAGGGATCTCACTCATGCCCCACACGATAGGCGCAGGACGGGCCCCTGCCGCACCAGGCCCCACGGCGTCCCAATTAGCCGTTCCTGGCCAATGCTGGTAACCTCGTGTAACGACCGGTCGGACCCGTATGCCTCACGGCCCACGAGCCCGACCCACAAGTGGAGGCTTTCGAACTCCCACCTGTCCGCCCCCAGGGCGGCGGGTCACCGGTCAGACGGTCCCGTCCCAGCGGCGGCGATCCGTCCGAAAGCGCGCCCCGCGGTCACCGCGGCGGTGCTCCGGTAGTTCGAGGAGCCCCGCCTGGGATCGTCCGGGGCATTTTTTCTGCTTCCGCTCGGTTAGGTCTATCGAATAGAGACGTTACGCGGCCGTCCGCCAGACCGTCGCGTGGTGCTACCGAGGAGGATCCATCAGCGCCGAGCCCCGCATCAACGACCGGATTCGCGTTCCCGAGGTGCGACTTGTCGGTCCCAGTGGCGAGCAGGTGGGCATCGTCCCCCTGGCCAAGGCACTGGAGCTTGCGCAGGAGTACGACCTGGACCTGGTCGAGGTGGCGGCTACCGCCCGTCCGCCTGTATGCAAGCTCATGGACTACGGGAAGTTCAAGTACGAGTCGGCCATGAAGGCCCGTGAGGCGCGCAAGAACCAGGCGCACACGGTCATCAAGGAGATGAAGCTCCGGCCGAAGATCGACCCGCACGACTATGACACCAAGAAGGGTCACGTCGTCCGGTTCCTCAAGCAGGGCGACAAGGTCAAGATCACGATCATGTTCCGTGGTCGCGAGCAGTCCCGGCCCGAGCTGGGCTACCGACTGCTGCAGCGTCTCGCGGAGGACGTCCAGGAC
The DNA here is from genome assembly GCF_042674225.1 of Streptomyces sp. NPDC056948. Lineage (NCBI taxonomy): Bacteria > Bacillati > Actinomycetota > Actinomycetes > Kitasatosporales > Streptomycetaceae > Streptomyces > Streptomyces sp. NPDC056948. Next base: position 1,012 of record NZ_JBHUQX010000671.1, on the reverse strand, counting down.
CTCGGTTTCGTGGAGTCGAACCCGAAGCAGGACGGCCGAAACATGATCATGGTCCTCGGTCCGCACAAGAAGAAGACCGAGGCGATGGCCGAGGCTCGCCAGGCGCAGGAGGCCCGCAAGGCGGAAGCGAAGGCCAACCCCGGCCGCTCGCAGAACGCCGCGGAAGCCGACGCGGACGCCGACCTGGACGTCGAGGCGCCGGCCGAGGAGCCCGCCGAGGCGTGACCCCTGGGGACGCGAGTCCCGAGGAAGTAACCGAAACAAGACGACGCTCCACCGTGCCCGGTTTTCGCAACCGGGCACCGGAGCGCCACCGACGAGGAGAGTACGGCGCTATGCCGAAGAACAAGTCGCACAGCGGGTCCAGCAAGCGCTTCAAGGTCACCGGCTCCGGCAAGGTGCTCCGTGAGCGTGCCGGCAAGCGCCACCTGCTCGAGCACAAGTCGTCCCGTGTGACGCGTCGCCTCACCGGCAACGCCGAGATGGCCCCGGGCGACGCCAAGAAGATCAAGAAGCTTCTCGGCAAGTGACGCTTCGGCGCGTGAGCGCCGTACGTCAGGACCGGGACCCAATCGATTTCGGGCCGTGTGAAGACCACCGCGGCCCCGCTACAAGGAGTTAACAAGTGGCACGCGTCAAGCGGGCAGTGAACGCCCACAAGAAGCGCCGGGCGATCCTCGAGCAGGCTTCCGGCTACCGCGGTCAGCGTTCGCGCCTGTACCGCAAGGCCAAAGAGCAGGTCACCCACTCGCTGGTCTACAACTACAACGACCGCAAGAAGCGCAAGGGTGACTTCCGTCAGCTGTGGATCCAGCGCATCAACGCCGCTGCCCGCGCCAACGGCATCACGTACAACCGCTTCATCCAGGGTCTGAAGGCCGCGAACGTCGAGGTCGACCGCAAGATCCTGGCCGAGCTGGCCGTCAACGACGCCGGTGCGTTCGCCGCGCTCGTCGAGGTCGCCCAGAAGGCGCTGCCGAGCGACGTCAACGCGCCCAAGGCTGCGTGACGC
>NZ_JBHUQX010000670.1:0-3237 GCF_042674225.1 Streptomyces sp. NPDC056948 | reverse complement strand
GCCCCCTTCCCTGTGTCCCAGGACCTCAGGCAGCCGTCCGCTGGCGGCGCTCCAGCGCCCGGGCCGCCTTGCGCCGCCCGCCGGCCAGCACGTTCACGGTCGAGCCCGCCCCGGCTCCCGGCTCGAGCTGCCAGCCGCGGACCCGCGCCGCGACCCTGGCCAGCCGCTGGTCGCCGGGCCGTACGTCGACGGAGAACAGCGACTCGTCGGGCGTACGGTCGTCGCCGCCCCAGCGGACGACGCCGTCGAGCTCGGCGAGGATGTCGCGGATCACGACCTCCTGCCGCGGGAAGAAGCCGCCCCGGGCGCCGCGCGGGTAGAAGCCCGGCCGGATCCGCACCGCCGTGCCCGACGCCAGGTTGGACTCCGGCCGGCCCCTGCCGACCTCGGAGGGGTCGTGCCAGCCGACGACGTCGCCCCGGCGCAGGGCGTCGACCTCGTAGTGGAACCGGCGCACCAGGTGGACGAGGACGGTCTCCACGTCGCCCATCCGCACGGCGACGCCCTTCAGCGGGGTGCCGGGGACGGGCCGGGTGTAGACGGTGCCGCCGTCGTCGGCGACGTTCTCCATCTCCCAGCCGTTGTGGGAGCGCGAACCGGCCTGCACGCGCCGGGTCCGGTCCTGCGCGCTGCGCAGGGCGTCCCGTACGCGGGCCGGGATGGGGTTGTGCGCGTCGGCGTACGCCTGGGACAGGAAGTGCGAGACGGGCAGGGCGGCGACGCCCACGGCACCGCCGACGGCGGCGATCCGGCCGAACAGGGCACGGCGGGACAGTCCGCGGCGGTGCGCGGCGGACGGGCGGGGCCCTCTGCGGGTGATGCGGGGGATGTGGGGGAGGTTGAGCTTCAACGGTCTCTCATTCCGGCGATTCACGCGTGGCGAGCGATGCTGTTGTACTTCTCGAAGATCTGGTAGACGGCCAGGCTCTGGTGCGTCTGGGCCTCGACGTCGGGGTCCCAGGCCCGGTAGCGGCGCAGGAGTTCGGTGATCTCGAACTCGGCGAGGTCCAGGCGCATGGACCGCGGGGTGGTGACGCGGTCGCCGGGCGGCAGTTGACCGCCGGGCCTGCCCCGGGTGCCCCACAGATGGATCAGGGCCGCGGTGCGCACGCTGAACGCGTTGTCCTTGTTCAGCCGCTGCCACACGGCCCAGAGGTCGGCGTCCTTGCCCGGGTCGCGGCGGTCGCCGGTGGTGTGGCCCCAGCCGATGCAGTGGTTCCAGGCCTGGATGGCGTCGCTCGCGCCGATCTCCCCGATGCCGGTGGGCGAGTCCTTGACGGAGCCGGAGCCGGTGAGGTGGTGGTCGGCGACCTGCTGGTCGGTGGCCTGGTCGGCGAGGCTGTAGTCGCGTACGGCCCAGTAGACGACCGTCTGGATCAGCGCCTTGCGCATCGCGTACGTGTGCGACAGCTCGGTGATCAGCTCGTCCTGGTCCTGGATCGCGCCGACGGCCTGGGCGTTGGTGTAGAGCCGCGCGTCGCTCCCGATGCCGCCCAGGTCCGGCCGCCCGATCGACCGCATGTACCGCGAGAGGTCGGCCCGCAGCGCGGGCACCTGGCGGGTGTCGAAGGCGACGTCCGGGACGGCGGGCCGCGGCCGGTCGAACGCGCCCTGCCCGATGTCCCGTCCGGAGGCGATGTCGACGTCCACCTCGAGCTGCCCGTCGCCCGAGCCGAGGGTGCGGATGACGAACTGGTCGTAGGCCCAGTCGCCGGGCAGCGGGCGCCCGGCGTTGCCGTCGAAGCCCGGGGACATGTCGGCCACGAAGCTCGCCGTGGAGGAGCCGGCCGCGCCGACCTGCGCGCAGACGTTGCGGGAGCCGTAGACCCCGATCTCGTACGGGTGGCCGGAGTCCGCCATCGCCTCCTTGATGCCCCTGAAGTGGGGCAGGACGTTCGCGGTGATCTCGGCGTCGATGGCGTCGAAGTCGACGGCGAAGAAGATCCGCGTGCCCTTTCTGAAGCCGTGGTCCAGGGCGGCGTTGACCGCCGCGTACCCGGCCGTCCGCCCGGCGACGTAGTCGAAGTCCGACGCGTCGTTGTTCACGGTCTGGTAGATCGGGAAGCAGCGCAGGCCGTGCCGGGCGACGGTGGTGAGCTCGCCCGGCTGAATGGCCTTCTCCGGCAGGGACGTGGCGCTCGGGTTGGTGAGGTAGCGGCCGACGTATGTGATGCCGGCCGCCTTGAGCGCCGCCGCGCGCTCCGGGGTGACCTTCGCGATCGTGTCGCAGGCCCGGCCCTGCCGCGACTGGTCGCCGTAGGACGCCAGCAGGGAGGCGAAGGTGGCGAAGTCACCGTCACCCGTGGCCGGGAGCGCGACGAAGGACTGGAACGCCCGCACGGCGGCGGCCAGATAGGAGTCGAAGCTGTCGGTGAGGGCGACGGGCCGCCGGTTGACGACCATCCCGGCGGAGAACAGCCGGACATAGACGCCCTCGTCGCCCTGCCGCACGGCGTGCGACCTCAGGGCCGACTGAGTACCGGGGCCGAAGTTCCCGTTGGCCGTGCCGTCCGCCATGCCGAGCTCGTACTGCACGCCGAGGACCAGCGCCCTGGCCGTGTCCCGGGACACCCGCCCGTCGCAGGCGACGACGAAGAAGTCCTGCCGGCCGATGTAGCGGCCGTTGAGCCACCGCTGCACATCACGGACCTGCCGGGTGCCGGAGCTGCCGAGGACGTACGGGTCCATCGTCAGCAGCGCCTTGAACACCTTGGGCGTCAGACCGGCGCCGGGCAGAGCCTGTTCGACGCCCATGTCCGTCTTCAGCTTCGTGACGGCCGCCCGGGTCCGCGCGCCGTACGTGCCGTCCAGGTCGCCGCCGTCGTACCCCTTGCAGTACAGACCGGACTGGATGACGCGGCAGAAATCGGGCGAGGGGACCGTGTCCGCGTCGAGCTCGGGGTACTTGGCGGTCAGCGTGGCGAGCGTCGTGGGACCGAAGCTGTCGGACAGCGCCGTGATGCCCAGCTCGTACTGCAGCGCACGGGTCAGGGCGTACATGGTCGCCCAGTCGGCCTCGCCGGTCTCCTCCACGGTCGTGCCGATACGGCTGCCGTAGACGGAGTTCACGAATCTCTGGGCCTTGAGCACCATGGCGTTGCGCATGGAGAGTGATCGTATGTCCGGCTAAACCGCTTACTGTGCGGTATTTGGGAGGGGTCTGGGGAGCTTCATACGCGCTTCGGCATACGGCCGGCCAACTCTCCGGAAAACGCCGGCGGCCCCCCGCCCGAGAGC
>NZ_JBHUQX010000669.1:0-3243 GCF_042674225.1 Streptomyces sp. NPDC056948 | reverse complement strand
GTCAATTGATATCCGACCCCATCGCGCCGTTCCGAGGACGGACACCCCCCGACACGGCCCCGACCCACCACCACCGCGCAGGCGCGACACGCACCCTCAGCCCGCACCCGCGAAGTGCTCCCCCACCAGCACCCGCACCACATCCAGATCCCGGACGATCAACGCGTCCAGCAGCGCCGTGTGCTCATGCGCGTCCGCCACCAGATCGGCCCGCCCCCGACCGCCCGGCCCACCCCCGACCAGCGGCCACTGCGCCCGCCGGTGCAGGTCCTCCGCGATCTGGACCAACTGCTCGTTGCCGGAGAGCGACAGCACCGCACGGTGGAACACCCGGTCCGACTCCGCATAGGTAGCCCGGCAGCCGGAGGACGCCGCGCGGACCGTCGCCTCGGCGAGAGGCCGCAGCCCGGCCCAGCGTTCGGCGGGAACGGTACGCGCCAGCCGCAACATCACCGGGACCTCGATCAGGGACCGGACCTCGGCCAGTTCCGCCAGCTCCCGCGCCCCCCGCTCGACCACCCGGAACCCACGGTTCGGCACGACCGCGACGGCACCCTCGATGGCGAGCTGCTGCATAGCCTCCCGCACCGGCGTCGCCGACACCCCGAACCGCTCACCCAGCACCGGCGCCGAGTACACCTCACCGGGCCTCAGATCCCCGGCCACCAGCGCGGCCCGCAGCGCGTCCACGATCTGCCCGCGCACGGAGGACCGCTGGACGACGGCCCGAGGCCGCGGGAGAGCGGGCTCACTGTGCGTGTGCTCACCGCGCACCGCCCCCTCGGCACCCGCCCCTTCGGCACCCACCGCCCCGGCCTGCCGCGGCACCCGAGCCTGCCCGACCGGCACACCCGACCCCACACCCGACCCCGCACCTGCCCCCGCAGCCGGCTCCGCCCCCGACCCCACTCCGGCCCACGAAGCCTCCGTCCCGACGGAGCCCTGCGCCCCCTGCTTCACGGGTCCTCCTCCGGACGTATCGGTACTTGGGGTCATTACGGCGGGTTGTTACTCGTCCGTCAAGCACCATAAGCGCCCCGAGCGCCAGTTCAAATCCCAGCGATCTTGGGTTAGGTTAGGCTTACCTCTGAGTAGATCGGTGATCGCATGCCCGAGCCCCGTTCGGTCGTCTCCGGCGCCTACGCCCGTCTGGCCGAGGTCCTCCCGGGGCTCGCCGTCACCGAACTGAACCCCGAGGACGCGACCCCGCAGGGCGGCGGCTGGGCCGCGGCCACCGACCTCGCGGCCGCCGGCCCCGCCCTCGACGCCTTCCTGTCCTGGGACGAGGACCAGATACGACGGGACTACGACCAGCAGGCCCGCCCCGACGTCGTCGCCAGCTTCGGCCTGCACCGCTACGCCTGGCCCGCCTGCCTGCTGATCACCGTCCCCTGGTTCCTGAACCGCCGCGTGCCCCGCTACCCCGTGACGCACGTCTCGTACGACCGCACCGCCCCCGGCCACCCCATCGGCCGGATGGCCGTCCGCCCGGCCGGCTTCGCCTGTCTGCCCGGCGACGAGGCCGCCACGCTGCCCGGCGCCCGGGTCGTTCCGGACGAGGAGGCACTGCGGGCCGAGGTGCGGTCGGCGGTCGCCGAGCACCTCGAGCCGGTCCTGACCGGTTTCGGACCACGGATGCGGCGTCGCGGCCGGGCCCTGTGGGGCATGGCGACCGACGAGATCGTCGAGGGGCTCTGGTACACCGCCCAGCTCTTCGGCGAGATCGAGGAACGGCGCGCGATGCGCGAGCTGGAGCTGCTCCTGCCGGGCGCGACGAAGCCGTACGTGGGGACGGCGGCGTTCCGGGAGCTGACCGGCCCCGGCGGCGAGCCGCTGCGCACCCGGGACCGCGCGAGCTGCTGCATGTTCTACACGCTGCGCCCGCAGGACACGTGCGCCACCTGCCCGCGCACCTGCGACACCGACCGGGTCACCAAGCTGCTGGCCACGGCCAGTTGACACGCACTCAGAAATAGTCGGCTCCTCCCGTAAGATCATCGCGGAAACTCGCAGCAACTTTCCGCAGAACCACCCGTACGGGTAGTCTTGTTCGAACTCAACTCCCGCCCCTCACGCGGCAGTTCGAGCAGAACGCCGCCCTGAACATTCCCTTGCACTTCCTTGGCGGCCTCTTGCCCCGAAACCCCCTGAGGGCCGTTGGGATTGGGCCACTATGGCGGGCGTTACGCCCTATCCCAATGCAAGGGACCACCCAGATGAAACTGACCGACATATCGCTGAACTGGCTGCTTCCGGGCGCCGTGCTTCTCCTGGGCATGCTGGCGGCGATAGCGGTTCTCGCGCGCGGCAAGCGCTCCTCGGTCAAGGACACGAGCGCGGACGATTCCTGGGAGCGCAACGAGGAACGCCGCAGACGCAAGGAGGCCCTTTACGGCACCGTCTCCTACGTCCTCCTCTTCTGCTGCGCGGCCGTCGCCGCCGCACTCTCCTTCCACGGCCTGGTCGGCTTCGGCGAGCAGAACCTCGGCCTCAGCGGCGGCTGGCAGTACCTCGTCCCGTTCGGCCTGGACGGCGCCGCGATGTTCTGCTCCGTGCTCGCGGTGCGCGAGGCCAGCCACGGTGACGCCGCGCTCGGCTCCCGGATACTGGTCTGGACGTTCGCCTTCGCCGCGGCCTGGTTCAACTGGGTGCACGCGCCCAGGGGGATCGGCCACGCGGGTGCCCCCCACTTCTTCGCCGGCATGTCCCTGTCGGCGGCGGTGCTCTTCGACCGCGCGCTGAAGCAGACCCGCCGCGCCGCCCTGCGGGAGCAGGGCCTGGTGCCGCGCCCGCTGCCGCAGATCCGTATCGTGCGCTGGCTGCGGGCCCCCCGGGAGACGTACAGCGCGTGGTCGCTGATGCTCCTGGAGGGCGTGCGCAGCCTCGACGAGGCGGTCGACGAGGTGCGCGACGACAAGCGCAAGAAGGACGAGGCCCGGCAGCGGCGCCGCGACCAGCAGCGCGTGGAGCGGGCCCAGCTGAAGGCGATCAGCCGCGGTCACCGCGGCCACTTCGGCCGTGGTGGCGGCCGGCAGCTGGAGGTGCAGGTGGAGCGCGGCTCCTCGCAGGTCACCGCGGAGCCTGCCATATCCGCGCCGGAGCCGCTGCCCGTCCGCTCGCGTCCCTCCCTGCAGCCCGCTCGCAAAGGAGCTGACGCGGTGACCGTCGACCTCACGGCCGAGGACGACACCATGGCACTGCCGCGTCTCGACTCCCTGGAGCGCAAGCTCAAGGATCTGGAGC
>NZ_JBHUQX010000668.1:0-3244 GCF_042674225.1 Streptomyces sp. NPDC056948 | reverse complement strand
GAGGGAGCGGTGCCGCCGGTGGCCCGCTCCGCGGGCGGCTACCGGCTGTACGACGCCGAGTCCGTGGCCCGTGTCGAGCTGGTCCGCACCCTGCGCTCCGCAGATCGGGCCAGACCGGCCGTGCGGTGATCGCTCAGCATCCTCTTGTGTTTCACCCGAACCTACCGATGCATCGGCCTGATGCACACCGATGGATCCGTGGGTTTCCACCGGGATCCAGCGGGTCGAGAACAACCGCGCCGGTTGCACGGCAATGGTCGGTCGAAGCGTGCGCTCGACTGGTTGCTGGCATCTCGCTACACGCAGGTCCTACCTGGTTGCCGGGGGGCGCGTGACCGTGCGCGCCGATCGCTTTCCGGTTCAGGGAGAGGATGGTGCTGGTGACCGTCGGTCCGGCGGGGGCAGGGTGCCCTTGTCCTAGCTGCCGTTGAGCCCCCAGAAGCGGGCGGTGTGGTAGCTGGAGCAGATGGTGTCAAGGTAGTAGGTGGCGGCGCTGCCGCACTGTTCGGTGTTGCTGCCCGGGTCGACAGCCAGCCCGTGTCCCATGCCGGAGACCGTGTAGACCTGGACGGCGGAGCGGCCGGAGGCGTCGTCGAACACGCTCAGCGTGGTACCCCCGCCGAGGTTCTCCGTACGGGACGGCGTCTGGCCGATGCCCCACACGTTCGTCCACTGGTCGCGCAGCTCTGTGGCGTTGGCGGGCTTCACGGTGGTGTCGGCGGTGCCCTGCCAGACGGCTACGCGCGGCCACGAGGTCGTGCCGGCCGGAGCGGCGGAACGCACCAGATCCCCCCACTGGGCCGGCCTCTTGTCCGGCGGGACGTACATGCAGGTGTAGGCCGTGGCCACGCTGCTCGCGCAGCGGGCGGGCAATCCGGAGTTGATGGCCCCGCCCGCGAAGACGTCCGGGTAGGCGGCCAGCATGTTCGCCGTCATGGCGCCGCCTGCGGACAGACCGGTGATGTAGACGCGCCGAGTGTCGCCGCCGTACAGCGAGACAGCCTTGTCCACCATCTGCTTGATCGACAGCGCCTCGCCCTGACCACGGCCGCTGTCGCCCGGCTGGAACCAGTTGAAACAGGAGTTGGCGTTGTTGGCGCTGCTCGTCTGGGGGAGGACCAACGCGAAACCGTAGGTGTCGGCGAACTTGGGCCAGCCGGAGTGCGCATAGTAGTCGTTCGCGCTCTGTGTGCAGCCGTGCAGGGCGACGACCAGCGGGGCGCCGGCGGGCAGTGCGTCGGGTGCGTAGGTGTACATCGACAGGTTGCCGGGGTTGGTGCCGAACCCGGTGACCTGGGTCAGACCCGCGGCGGATGCCTGGGGGCCGGCGGCGAGCAGCCCGCCGGTCAGGGTCAGAGCCCCGGCGGCGGTGGCCCATCGGCGAATGCCTCTGATGAGAGTCCGGGAGAAACGGAACGCAGGATGCGACGGTCCCATGACGACTGCCTCCTGATGTGTGGGGGGCCTCGCCGGCACCGACAGGACTGGTGACCGGCGTGGCGTGCATCATCGGCGCTCCCGTGCCGGCGCCGGCATGGGTGGGACAGCCACAGGTGGCGAGAACCTGTGTGACGGCGGGACATTTCCCGGCTCGTGAAGGGTCGTGTAGGGCAGGAGCCCACAGGCCCGGGCGGGCCCTCCGGGGCTACGGCCAATGCGCCCTGCGCCGGGTGGTGCCGACAGCTACGCCGTGACTCTGGATGGTGGTGGGAAGCCCCATATGTCGCAGCGAAGCCGCGCTATAGCCTCCCGCGCATCCCTGCACCCGACCGCGGAGGTTCACGCATGCACCTGTCTTTCCGCCCCCTGCCACGCTCCTGGCGACGCGGTGGACCAGCGGCCCTGGCCCTGGCGGCCCTCACACTCACACCCGTGCCCGCGCCCGCCGGGGCTGCACCGGTCAGCGCGGGCGCCGGCCACTGCGCGCACCTCACCCAGGTGCGCGTACCAGGGGCCGAGCATCAGCGGGCCACCTGCCTCAACGAGTTGACCACGGCGGGCACGGTCGCCTCGGGCCACACCGACCCGGCCGACTGGGCGGGCCTGACGCCCAAGGATCTGGCTGTTCCCAGAGGAGTCCCCGGTATCCAGATCGACGGCTACTTCCCGGACACCTCAACCACCAACACCAACAACGGATGGAACCATGACGCCCAGTTCGTCATGCGCCTGCCCGACCGGTGGAACGGCGGTCTGGTGGTCGCCGGCACCCCCGGCAACCGGGAGCAGTACGCCAACGACCGGGCCATCGCCGACTGGGTGCTCTCCCGCGGCTATGCCTACGCTGCCACCGACAAAGGCAACACCGGCCTGGCCTTCTACCGGGACGGCAAGAAGCCGGGCGACGCCATCGCCGAATGGAACGACCGGCTCACCCAGCTCACCCGAGCCGCCCGCGCCACACTCGCCCGGCACTACCACCGCCCGCCCTCACGCACCCTGGTGACCGGCATGTCCAACGGCGGATACCTCGTGCGCTGGCAGTTGGAGAACCATCCCGGCCTCTACGACGGGGGAGTCGACTGGGAGGGAACCCTGTGGCGCTCCGATGGCCCCACCCTGCTGAACTTCCTGCCCGAGGCGCTCCGCAACTACCCCGCGTACGCCGCCGGGGGCGAGGAAGCAGACGCGGCGCGCAGAGCCCTGCACGCCGCCGGCTTCCCGGCCGGTTCCGGGTTCCTCTGGCCGTACCACCACAAGGTCTACTGGGACCTGACCCAGCGCATCTACCGCGAGGAACTGGACCCCGGTTTCGACGGTCCGACCGAGGCGGGCACGCCTTTCTGCGCGCCGGGCACGCCGGCCTGTGACGCCGACTACGACTACGCCGCCAGGCCCGACAAGGTCCGCAGAGCCATGGAAAAGATCGCTCTGACCGGCCGGATCGGCAAACCGCTGATCACCCTGCACGGCACCCTGGACGTCCTGCTGCCGATCGCTCAGGACTCCGACGTCTACGCCCGCATGGTGCGCCAGGCCGGCCGTGGCGTACTGCATCGCTACTACCGCATCGAGGGCGGCACCCACACGGACGCCCTCGTCGACACCTACCCGGAACGCCTCCGCCCCCTCACACCGTGCCACCGCACGGCTTTCACGGCCTTGGAGAACTGGCTCATGCCAGGACACCGCCCACCCGCCTCCCACACCGTCCCTCTGCCCGCCGCTAGAGACTCCGCGACACTCCTGGACACCTGCTCCCTGGACGCACCCACGACCGCGGCAGGCCTCCGTCGTCCCTGAC
>NZ_JBHUQX010000667.1:0-3262 GCF_042674225.1 Streptomyces sp. NPDC056948 | reverse complement strand
GTGAGGGGGCGGGGGCTCGGGTGGAATCACTTCTCGACGGCCGTCGTGTGGTTCTCCGCGGCGGCTTCGTGGGCCGAGGACAGCAGCTCGGTGTCCTGCGGCTGCTGGTCCTCGAAGTTCTCCGGGTGGTGGCAGGCGACGCGCTGCCCGGCCCGCAGCTCCACCAGCGGCGGCTCGGTCGTCTTGCACATCTGCGTCGCCTTCCAGCACCGGGTGTGGAAGCGGCAGCCGCTCGGCGGGGCGATCGGCGAGGGCACGTCGCCCTTGAGCAGGATGCGCTCGCTCTTGGCGCCCCGGCGCTTCGGATCCGGTACCGGCACGGCCGACAGCAGGGCCTTGGAATACGGGTGCATCGGCGACTTGTAGAGCTGGTCGCGCTCGGCCAGCTCGACGATCTTGCCGAGGTACATCACCGCGATCCGGTCCGAGACGTGCCGGACGACCGACAGGTCGTGCGCGATGATCACGTACGTCAGGCCCAGTTCCTGCTGGAGGTCGTCCAGCAGGTTCACCACCTGCGCCTGGATCGACACGTCCAGCGCGGAGACCGGCTCGTCCGCCACGACCAGCCTGGGGTTGAGCGCGAGCGCGCGGGCGATGCCGATGCGCTGGCGCTGGCCGCCGGAGAACTCGTGCGGATAGCGGTTGTAGTGCTCGGGGTTGAGGCCGACCACCGACAGCAGCCGCTGGACCTCCTTCTTCACCCCGCCCTCGGGCTCGACGCCCTGGAGCCTGAAGGGGGCGCCGACGATCGTGCCGATGGTGTGCCGGGGGTTCAGCGAGGAGTACGGGTCCTGGAAGATCATCTGAACGTCACGGCGCATCGGGCGCAGATCGCTCGTGCTCAGGTGCGTGATGTCCTTGCCCTCGAACTCGACCGTGCCGTCGGTCGGTTCGAGCAGCCGGGTGATCAGCCGGCCCATGGTGGACTTGCCGCAGCCCGACTCGCCCACGACACCGAGCGTCTCGCCCCTGCGGACCTCGAAGTCGATGCCGTCGACGGCGCGCACCGCGCCGGTCTGCCGCTGGAGCAGGCCCTTGCGGATCGGGAAGTGCTTCTGCAGGCCGGTCACCTTCAGCAGGACCTCGCCGTCGGCGGCGGAGTCCTTGGTGAGGGTGGCCCCGCTGGTGTCCGGTTTGCTCACCGGTTTCTCGTCGCTCACAGCTTCGGCGCAATCTCTTCGGTCCAGATCCGCTCCCGCTGCTCCTGGGTCATGTGGCAGGCGGCCCAGTGCCCGCCGCCGACCTCGGTCAGCTCGGGGCGGACCGTGCGGGTGACGTTGTCCTTCGGGATGTCCGCGTACGGGCAGCGCGGGTTGAAGGCGCAGCCGGACGGGAGGTTGATGAGGGAGGGCGGCGCGCCCTTGATCGGGATGAGCCGGTCCGTCTCCTCCCGGTCCATACGCGGCATCGAGCCGAGCAGGCCCCAGGTGTAGGGGTGCCGGGGCTCGGAGAACACGTCCTCGGCGGGACCGCGCTCCACGCACCGGCCGCCGTACATGACCAGCAGGTCGTCGGCCATCTCGGCGACCACGCCCAGGTCGTGGGTGATCATGATGACCGCGGAGCCGAACTCCTTCTGCAGGTCATGGATCAGATCGAGGATCTGCGCCTGCACGGTGACGTCCAGGGCGGTGGTCGGCTCGTCGGCGATGAGCAGCTCGGGGTTGTTCACCAGCGCCATGGCGATCATCGCGCGCTGGCGCATACCGCCGGAGAACTCGTGCGGGTAGCCGTCCACGCGCTTGGCGGGCTCGGGGATGCCGACCCGGTCGAGCATCTCGACCGCCCGCTGCTTGGCGACCTTCTTGTTGACGTCGTGGTGGACCCGGTACGCCTCGACGATCTGCTGCCCCACCGTGTAGTAGGGGTGCATCGCCGACAGCGGGTCCTGGAAGATCATGGCCATCTTCCGGCCGCGCAGCCGCCGTACCTCGTCGGGGTCGGCCCCGATCAGCTCCTGGCCGTCCAGCCACACCTCGCCGGAGACCTTGGCACGCGCCGAGCGGTGCAGGCCCATCACGCCGAGCGAGGTGACGGACTTGCCGGAGCCGGACTCGCCCACGATGCCCAGGGTCTTGCCCTTGCGCACATCGAAGCTGACGCCGTCCACCGACCTGACCAGACCGTCGTCCGTGTCGAAGTGGATGCGCAGATCCCGTACGGACAGGAACACGTCGTCCGCGGTGGACGGGGCGACGGAGTCCGGTTCGCCGAGCGCGGCTTTGTCGAGCTTGCTCACGAGTACCTCACCCGGGGGTCGATGGCGGCGTACACCAGGTCGACGATCAGATTGCAGAAGACGATGAAGAACGCGGCGACCAGGGTCACGCCCATCACGATGGGCAGGTCGTTGTCCTTGATGGCCTGGACCGAATAGGCACCGATGCCCTGCAGGGAGAACACGGTCTCGGTGAGCACCGCGGTGCCCACGAGGGTGCCGAAGTCCATGCCGAAGATGGTGACGATCGGGGTGAGCGCGGAGCGCAGGCCGTGCTTGGCCACGACCGTGCTCTCCTTCAGACCCTTGGCCCTGGCCGTTCGGATGTAGTCCTCGCTCATCGTCTCCAGCATGCCCGCCCGGGTGAGCCTGGCGTAGAGCGCGGAGAAGAGGAAGGCGAGGCTGACCCAGGGAAGCACCATGTGCCAGGCCCATTCGGCCGGGTTCTCGGTGAACGGGACGTAGTCGATGCTCTCCCAGATGGGGATCTCGTAGACGAAGAGCGCGAGCAGGATCTGGCCGGTGAAGAAGATCGGGAGCGAGACGCCGGCGAGCGCGATGAACATCGAGATGCGGTCGATCGGCTTGCCCTTGCGCAGGGCCGAGATCACGCCGGTGGTCACACCGGAGACCAGCCAGATCACCGCCGCACCGACGGCCAGCGAGAAGGAGACCGGGATCCGCTGCTCCAACTGGGGCCACACCTCGATGTGGCTCTTGAAGGAGTACCCGAAGCAGGGTGCGCCGCAGTGCGTCGCGTCGGGACCGAACTTGTAGTCGGCGCCGATCACGAGGCCCTTGATGAAGTCCCAGTACTGGACGTAGACCGGCTGGTCCAGGCCGAGGTTCTGCTTGATCGCGGCGACGGACTCGGGGTTCGCGTCCTTGCCGACGTACTGGGTGGCCAACTGGTCGGCCGTCTGGCCCCCGAGGCGGGGCACCAGGAAGAAGATGGCGAAAGTGACTGCGCTGACCACCAGCAGCAACAGCACCGCGCCCATGACGCGTCGGAGGATGTACGCAGCCACAGCTGTACGGCCC
>NZ_JBHUQX010000666.1:0-3264 GCF_042674225.1 Streptomyces sp. NPDC056948 | reverse complement strand
GACCTGCGCCCCCCTCCGAGCGCAGGTCCCTCTTCCGTCTTGCGTAAGGCTCCGGCGTCTTAGGCCTGGACACCGGCCTTGCGACGACGCACCACGAAGATCGCACCGGCACCGGCGACGACCGCGGCACCGCCGACGAGGCTGATCATCGGCAGGGCGGAGCTGGAGCCGGTCTCGGCGAGGCTGCCGGTGACCTCCGGCGTCTTGCCGCCCGGCTTCGAGTCGGTGACGGGCGCCTTGCCGCCTTCCTGCGGCTTGGTGCCACCGGTGTCCGTACCGGCGGAGACGATCTGGAACTTGTAGGAGATCTGACCGAAGCCGGTGCACTCGGCGTCGTTGTCGCCGTAGATCGTCGCGCCGAGCGAGAAGCCGGCGCCGACCGGGGCGGACTTGCTGACGTTGAGGCGCAGCGGGATGTTGACCTCGTAGTCGGGCTTCAGCTCGTCGGTGTAACCGACGTAGCCGACCGCGAGGCCGCCCTCGTTGAGGTCGACCCAGATCTTGTCCTGGGGGTCCCAGGCCTGGAGCTGGACCTGCTTGCTGGAGAACAGGTCCTCGCCGTTCTTGTCGGCGGAGGCGCCGGCGAAGAAGTCGAGGTCGTTCAGCGTGGAGTCGGAGTTGTTGAGCACGTTCAGCGAGAACTTGTGCCAGCCGCTGCCCGCCGCGATCTTGCCGGGCAGGCCGGAGATGCCGACGTCGACCGTGGTGTCCGCGCAGACCGAGGGCTCGGGGTCGGGGGACTCCGACTCCTCGGGCTCGGACGCGGAGGGCGCCGGGGAGGACTCGCTCGCGGACGCGCTCGGCGTGCTCGACGTCTCGGGAGCGGACGCGCTCACGGACGCGCTCGGAGTCGGCGTCGTCTCGGGCGTGGACTCGCTCGCCGACGGCGAGGGGGACGTCTCGGGAGCGGACTCGCTCACGGACGCGCTCGGCGTGGGCGTCGTTTCGTCGGTCGCGTACGCGGCCGGTGCCGCGAGCAGTGCCACCGGGGCTATGACCGCCGTAGCGGCCGCTGCTGCCATGGCGCGGCGAAGCTTCATGAAGACCTCGGAGAGTCCGGCGTACCGCAGTGTGCGGTACGAACGTTGGGGGAGGCCTCCGCGTTGGGGGGCGCGGGAGTGGCCCGTGGTTCTGAAGGTTTGATCCGTGAAACCTGTGAATGGTTGCGCTGGCCTTCACAAGATTCTTATGTGGGCTGAGTCACATCCATGACCTTCTTGTGAAGGTGCTTGCCGAACGCCTAGAACTGACGCTCGTGTCTGACAAGCCGTCCGACGATCAGCCGTCGGCCTCCGAGTTCCCTGATGACGTCTGGGAACAGTTCACCCGTGACACCGAACGGGACATCCGCGGCTCCGCTCCGAAGGAGCCGTCCGCGCGGGCGCGCATGGTGACCGAGAGGTTGCGCCGGCAGGAGGAGCGGGGCGAGGTCCCTCCGGGGTGGCGTACCGATCCTGTCTCGCAGGGGGTGAACAGCCGGGCGGCCAGGCGCCGCAAGCTGTGGGCCGTACTCGGTGTGCCGGTCGCCGTCGCCGTGGCCCTGGTGGCCCTGAAGCCGTCACTGCTGCCCGGCGACCCTTTCGACACGGACGAGCCGCAGGCCGCGGCCTCACCGCTGCCGGTCGAGACGGCGGCGCCCACCGCACCGCCCGGGGCGTCGGACGCCGAGACCCCCACCCTGGACGAGCCCTTCGCCGGCTCCCCGGCGCTGCGCTGGGCCGACGGCGAGGCCGGCATCGTCCTGCCCGAGGCGAAGGTCGTCGGCACGGTTTCGAAGGACCGCGTGGAACAGGCGCTGAAGCTGACGAAGAAGCTGCTGATCGCCGCCAACCTCGACCCGCAGACGGTGCGCGGCGAGCGTCCCGAGGCCGCGCTCGACGTGCTCGACCCCAAGCAGCCGGGGCTCCTCGACAACCTGAACACCGCCCTGCGCTCCCCGAGCGGCAAGCATGACCCGGTGACGATGTTCAGCCGTTTCGACCCCGACGAGATACGGCCGGCCGGCGACGTGATCAAGACGCGCGGGCGTATGACGGTCGAGAAGGGCTCGCACGCGGGGGTCGCGGTGCGCGCCGACTACACCTTCGTCTACCCCGTCATGCGCGCCGACGGATCGACCGAGGTCACCCGCACGATCGTGCGCAGGGTCCTCGACGTCGAACTCGCCGACCCCGTCCGCTACCGGGTCACCCCGGGCAGGCTGACCGTCCGGAACTACGACGAGGAGATCGGCAACTCCGCCTGCGACGTCCACGACGGCTACCTGCACCCGGAGTTCCCGTCGCGCGGGGACAAGGGCCCCGACCCCACCGGCCCGACGACGGATCCGTACGACCGCAGCAAGAGCATCGACGACGGCCAGCCCTGCGGGACGGTGACCCGCACCTGAGCAGGCGCGAAGAGCATGAGCGAAGGGCCCCGCGGGATGGAGCCGCGGGGCCCTTCTTCTCGTCAGCACCGACGTCAGGGCCGCGCCGGTGCCTGGAAGCGGCGCCGGGGGGTTGCGCCGCTGGTCTCGACCTTTGGCAGTCGGGCAATGCGGGTGTCAGCGGGGGGACTTGGGCAGTATGCGCATCGTGCTGGATGAACGCGGCGCCCGCAACCGTTTGACCCAGCCTTGCGCGTTTTCGCAATTCCGCCGGGCGGCCCCGGGCGTCCCCGGAGCCGTCCGTTCTCTTGGGTGACCGGGCTGCTGTCCCCTGCCGTCCGGTCACATCCCTGGAGCGAGGTCCCACGACGCACGGCACGATCCGTACGTCTCATCGCTCCAGTGAGCCACGCGTGGTTCTTTCGGGCCCGCCCCTGGCTGGCGCGGACATCGAGACCAACGAGCCGGCCCGGGGCCGGTCACGCGCCGTACGGGTGAGAGAGGTGCGTACGTCTGTCCCGGGAACGCGGATTCAGATCTTGCCCCGGCACAGCTCCAGCAGGGTCATCGCCAGGGCCGTACCCGGCTTGCCCAGCGCGTCCCTGTAGTGGCCGAGCACCTCCATCTCGCGGGAGAGGTTCACGCGCCGGCCTCCGGAGGTGATCCGTGCCTCCTGGATGACGGCCGAGACGGCCACCCGTTCCTGGATCAGGCCGATGATCCGGTCATCGAGCGCGTCGATCCGCTCGCGTGCCCCGGCGATCACCTCGGCGGCCTCGGGGGTGCGGGCGCCGGTCACGTCGGTGGCGGTCGTGGGAACGGTCATGGGAGGGGCTCCTCGTCGTCAAGGGGTGCCCCGGAGCGGCAAGGCCCGGAGAACGACAGACGCCCCGGGC
>NZ_JBHUQX010000665.1:0-3264 GCF_042674225.1 Streptomyces sp. NPDC056948 | reverse complement strand
TCGTATGAGAGCCAGGCCGTGACAGTCAGGCCATGGGCGGCTAGGCAGCGGGCTGCGCCAGCCACTCCGGCAGCGAGTCGAAGTCGTCCTGCCCCAGCGCCAGCAGCATCGCGTCCGCCGGCGTCGGCTCGAACGGCTCCCGAAGCAACGGCATACCCGCCTCCACCGGAGTCCGGTTCGCCTTACGGTGATTGTCCTCCGCGCACGAGGCCACCGTGTTCAGCCACGTGTCCTGCCCGCCCCGCGACCGCGGCACCACGTGGTCGACAGTCGTCGCCCGCCTCCCGCAGTACGCGCACCGGTTCCGGTCCCGGACCAGCACACCCCGCCTCGACCACGGCGCTCGTCTTCGGAAGGGCACCCGTACGTACTGGCAGAGCCTGATCACACGAGGCGCCGGTATGTCGACCGCGGCTCCCCGCATCCGCAGTTCGGGGTGGGCCTGCTCGACGACGGCCTTGTCCTGAAGCACCAGAACGACGGCTCGGTTCAGCGTTACCGTCGACAGCGGCTCGAAGCTCGCGTTGAGTACCAGCGTGTCCCGCATACCAGCCCACCTCCCGTGTGCACCGGCCCACCCCCTGGCGGGCTGGGATCAACTCTGGCCGGGCACGCCGAGATGGACAACGCAATATCTGCTGCTCTCACGGGGGGTGACCCCCGTGCCCCCGGCAACAAAAATGCCCGCTCCTGATCAATTCCAAGACCAGGAGCGGGCAAACGTTCTGTGAACGCTGGGATCGCCGGGCGGGTTGCTCAGCTTTCGGCGGGCACCTCGTACTCACCGATCAACTGGGCCCGCGCGATCGTGTGGAACCGCAGGTTGAAGCCCACGACGGCGGGCGAAGCCGCCGCATCCGGACCGAGCTTCTCCGTATCCACGGCGTACACCGTGAACACGTAACGGTGCGGACCGTCCCCGGGCGGCGGCGCGGCACCACCGAACTCCTTGCTTCCGTAGTCGTTACGCGCCTGGATCGCGCCCTCGGGCAGACCCTCGAACGCGCCGCTGCCCGCACCCACCGGCAGTTCGGTCACCGAGCCCGGAATGTCGAACAGCACCCAGTGCCAGAACCCGCTGCCCGTCGGGGCATCGGGGTCGTAGCAGGTCACGGCGAAGCTCTTGGTCTCGGGCGGGAAGCCCTCCCACCGCAACTGCGGCGAGGTGTTGCCGGCCGCGTAGACCTGAGCGTCCTGGAGCGTCGCACCCTCCTCGACATCCTTGCTCGTGACCGTGAACGACGGTACGGGCGGATGGAAGTCGTGGGGGAGCGGCCGCCGCTTGAGCTCGGTCACCTCGGTACCTCCTGATCGATTCGTTCAGTCAGCACCGAGCCTAGGGCCTGCCACTAGAACCAGTTGCGCTTGCTGCCGACCTCGGACAGCCACTGGTTGAGGTACGCGGTCCAGTCGGTGCCCTGGTAGTCCTGGAGCCCCACCTTGAACGAGCGGAAGGTGTCGCTGCCCTCGCTGAACAGCCCCGGCTTCTTGTCCATCTCGAGCACCACGTCCATGGCTTGCTCGTCGGCCACGAAGCTCAGCTCGACCTGGTTCAGCCCCCGGTACTGCTGCGGCGGGTAGAACTCGATCTCCTGGTAGAACGGCAGCTTCTGCCGCGTGCCCCGGATGACACCGCGCTCCATGTCCGCGTTCTTGAACCGGAAGCCGAGCTGGATGAACGCGTCCAGGATCGCCTTCTGCGCCGGCAGCGGGTGCACGTTGATCGGGTCGAGGTCACCCGAGTCCACGGCTCGCGCGATCTCCAGCTCCGTGGAGACACCGATGTGCATCGAGCGCAGCGCCTGCCCGTCGATCGTCGTGATCGGGGTCTCCCACGGGATCTCCAGCCCGAACGGCACCGCGTGCACCGCGTTCGCCTGGAGCTCGAACGCCCCGCCCAGCCTCGACTTCGTGAACTCGATGTCCTGCTTGTACTCCTGGTCGCCGCTCTCCACCTCGACCTTGGCCTGCAGCCCGACCGAGAGCCCCTCGATCTGCTGGTTCACGGACCCGCCCTGGATCCGTACCTCACCCTGGACGACACCGCCCGGGACGACGTTGACCTCGTGCAGCACCGTCTCGACCGAAGCCCCGCCGGCCCCCAGGCTCGCGAGCAGCTTCTTGAACGCCATGTCTCTCCCTCTCGCCCACTACGGGTGGATCCTTGATCCATACAAACGCGATCCGGCCGTGGCCGGTTCCATGCCTTAACCCTGGCAACGCCGGTGCCCGCTGGCCACCCCGCCGCACCACCTGTCTTTTAGTACCCTCGGACGGCATGATCGCGACCCCCGACCGTACGCCCCTGTCCAGGGAGTTCTTCGACCGGCCCGTCCTCGATGTGGCCCCTGATCTCCTCGGCCGCGTCCTGGTACGCACCACCTCGGACGGTCCGATCGCCCTCCGCCTCACAGAGGTCGAGGCCTACGACGGCTCCGACGACCCCGGCTCCCACGCCTATCGCGGTCGCACGGCCCGCAACGATGTGATGTTCGGTCCGCCCGGGCACGTCTACGTCTACTTCACCTATGGCATGTGGTTCTGCATGAACCTGGTGTGCGGCCCGGAGGACAAGGCGAGCGCGGTCCTGCTCCGTGCCGGCGAGATCGTCGAGGGCGCCGAACTGGCCCGAACCCGTCGACTCTCGGCCCGCAACGACAAGGAACTGGCCAAAGGCCCCGCCCGACTGGCCACGGCCCTCGGCGTGGACCGCTCTCTGGACGGCACGGACGCCTGCACCCCCGAGGACACCCCCCTCCGCATGCTGACCGGCACCCCCGTGCCCTCCGACCAGGTACTCAACGGCCCTCGCAGCGGGGTGTCCGGCGACGGCGCCGTGCACCCCTGGCGCTTCTGGGTCGCCAACGACCCGACGGTGAGTCCCTATCGCGCCCATGTCCCGAGGCGCCGCCGAAGTTGACGCGTCCCCGCAAGGTGCGTAATGTGGCCCGAGCCGCTGAACCGGGTACGGCAATCGCCAGCAGTCGGAAGCGGCCAACCCACTACCTAGTCACTCCCCCTCAGCAGGGGCGAATTCGGCGTGCCCGCATGCCTGAATTCGAGACCGACGGACTCGATTATGAGTTGGACGGGGAATCGGCTAACGTAGTGAATGTCGAAAGGCCGACAGGCGAAAGCCAGGGCCGGAAGGCAAATCCCGCCGACAGGGAATCGGATCGGAAAGATCTGATAGAGTCGGAAACGCAAGACCGAAGGGAAGCCCGGAGGAAAGCCCGAGAGGGTGAGTACAAAGGAAGCGACCGT
>NZ_JBHUQX010000664.1:0-3285 GCF_042674225.1 Streptomyces sp. NPDC056948 | reverse complement strand
GCTCGCCCTCCCCGACCCCGACCCGGGCCCCGACGCCACCGACGCGGACGCCCCTCGCGCCGCGGCGGTGTGACGCCCACATCCTTGGAGGAAAACCATGACCGCCACGCGCCTGCTGTTGCCGGCCCGTGCCCTTCAGCAGCCTGAATGGGCCTCGCTCGACGAACTCAAGGACGTCCTGCTCTCCCTGGAGGCCAAGCCTCCCCTGGTGGACGCCACCGCCTGCGCCGATCTCACCGCCGAACTCGGACTGGCCGCCCGCGGCGAGGCCTTCGTGCTGCAGGCCGGAGAGTGCGCCGAGCGGTTCTCCGACGCCAACCCCGAGACCGTCCTCGCCAAGACGGACGAACTGCACCGACTGGCCGATGAGTTCACGGACGCCAGTGGTCTTCCCGCCGTCCGGATGGGGCGGATCGCCGGGCAGTACGCCAAGCCGCGCTCCAGCCCGACGGAGACCCTGCCCGACGGCACCGTGCTGCCCGTCTACCGCGGAGACGCCGTCAACGCCCCCGAGCCCAGCCAGGCGGCGCGCGCCGCGCTCCCGTCCCGGCTGCTGCTGGCCCACCGCAACGCCGGCACCACCCTGAGCACCCTGCTCGAACGGGATCTGGGCCTGGCCGGGCGGACGGCGTCGCAGCGCACCTACGCGGGCCACGAGGCGCTGCTCCTGGAGTACGAGCAGGCCCTGGTGCGCCCCGACGCGGACGGCGGACGCTACGGCTCCTCGGGCCACTTCCTGTGGGTCGGCGACCGGACCCGTCAACCCGACCACCAGCACGTGCAGTTCGCGGCGTCGGTCAGCAACCCGGTCGGCGTCAAGATCGGCCCCAAGGCCTCGCCCGAGGACGTCCGCACGCTGGTGCGGATGCTCGGCGACCCGCGCCGTCCCGGCAGGCTCTCCCTGATCGTGCGCATGGGCCGGGACCACATCGTCCCGAAACTGACCTCCCTGCTGGGGGCGCTCGGTGACGAGGCCGCCGGCGTGGCCTGGATCTGCGACCCGATGCACGGCAACACCCGGGTCACCGGTGCCGGGCAGAAGAGCCGCGTGGTCGGCGATGTCGTGGCGGAGATCGAGGGTTTCGTGTCGGCCCTGCACGCGCACGGCCTGCGTCCGGCCGGCCTGATGCTGGAGACGGCCCACAGCCCCGTCACCGAGTGCGTCGACACGGCGGCGGAGCTGGCCTCGGCCACGCCCCTGCCCCGCTACGAGTCGGCCTGCGACCCGCGGCTGAGTCCGCACCAGGCCGGCGAGGTGGTGGCCCGTACGGCGGAACTGCTGTGAGGCGGCGCGCCACCGCACCCGCCCGCGCGCCGCCGGGCTCCCGGCGGCACCCGAATCCGCGAGAAGGACCAGAGACCGAAGAAGAAGGGGACAGCACATGGAGTTCCGCCGGCTCGGCCACAGCGGCCTCGTGATCAGCGAGATCGCCTACGGCAACTGGATCACCCACGGTGCCCAGATCGACGAGGAGGCGGCGCACGCCTGCGTGCGTGCCGCGCTCGACGCGGGCATCACCACGTTCGACACGGCGGACGTGTATTCCGAGACCCGCGCCGAGACCGTGCTCGGCAAGGCGCTCGCCGGTCAGCGGCGCGAGGGCCTCGTGCTCGCCACCAAGGTGTGCCACCCGGTGGGGCCCGGCCCCAACGACCGCGGCCTGTCCCGCAAGCACGTCGTCGAGGGCTGCGAGGGCTCGCTGCGCCGGCTCGGCACCGACTACGTGGACCTCTACTACGCGCACCGCTACGACCCGGCCGTTCCGCTCGAGGAGACCATGCTCGCCTTCGCGGACCTGGTCCGCTCCGGCAAGGTCCTCTACATCGGGGTGAGCGAGTGGACCGCCGAGCAGATCAGCCGCGCGGCCGGCCTCGCCAGGGAACTGCGCGTCCCGCTGGTGGCCAGCCAGCCGCAGTACTCCATGCTGTGGCGGGTCATCGAGTCGCAGGTCGTGCCCGCGTGCGAGCGGGAGGGACTCGGCCAGGTCGTCTGGTCGCCGCTGGCCCAGGGCCTCCTGAGCGGCAAGTACCTGCCCGGCGCCGCGGCGCCCACGGGTTCCCGGGCCGACGCCGAGGCCGGCAAGGGCTTCGTCGACATGCTGGTCGGCCACTGGATGAACGACGAGGGGGCGCTGCGGGCCGTCCAGGAGCTGGGGCCGGTCGCCTCTGACCTGGGGCTGACGATGAGCCAGCTCGCGGTCGCCTGGGTCCTGAACAACCCCTCCGTGTCGGCGGCCATCATCGGCGCGAGCCGCCCCGAGCAGGTCAAGGAGAACGCAGCGGCCTCGGGCGTACGCCTGGAACCGGCTGTTCTGGACCGTATCGACGAGATCCTCTCGGCGTACATCGTGCGGGACCCGGCGAGGACGGGCTGACCACTGCCGCGGGGCCGCCCGGCCGGAGGGGCGAGCGGGAGACACGGACGGGGGCCGACAGCACGAGCGAGAGGAGCGTGAACGGCGTGGACGACACGGACGGCCTGGGCGGCGTACGGGGGGTGGGCCGTCCCGGGGCCTCCGGAAGGGCGGTGATCGTGACCGGCGGCAGCCGGGGGCTCGGGCGGGAGACCACGCTCCGGCTCGCCGCGCAGGGGTGCGATCTCGCCGTGTGCGGCCGCGACGCCGCGTCGCTGGAGGCGGTGGCCGAGGAGGTGCGCGCCCGGTACGGGCGCACCCTCCGCACGGAGCGGCTGGACGTGCTCGACGAGTCCGCCCTCACGGCGTTCGTACGGGAGTCGGCCGCCCGCCTCGGCCGGGTGGACGGCCTCGTGACCGTGGCGGGCGGGGCTCGCGGCGCGGGTCTGCGCGACACGGAGCCGTCCGACTGGGACCTGACGTGCCGGCTGAACGTCACCCATCCGGCGATCGCCCTGCGCGAGGCCGCCGACCATCTGGCCGCGACAGGGGGCAGCGCCGTGCTGGTCTCCTCCGTCTCCGGCTGGAAGCCCGCCCCGCCCGCCCAGTACGCGGCGGCCAAGGCCGCGCAGATCCACATGGCCTCCTCCCTCGCCCGTGAGCTGGGGCCGCTGGGGGTCCGGGTCAACTGTGTGTCGCCCGGCTCGATGCTGATCGAGGGCAAGGGCTGGGCCAGGCTCCGGGACGAGGACCCGCGGGCCTACCGCGCGTTCGGGAAGGAGTTCCCCGGTTGCCGGCTGGTCGATCCGCGGGAGGTCGCCGAGGTGATCGCCTTCCTGCTGTCGGACCGGGCGCGGGGCGTCAACGGCGCGAACATCCCGGTGGACGGCGGCCAGAACGCACCGAGCGCCTACGGCTACTGAGCCGGTCC
>NZ_JBHUQX010000663.1:0-3311 GCF_042674225.1 Streptomyces sp. NPDC056948 | reverse complement strand
ACTTCAAGGAAGGCTTCGGCACCAGGCTCGCCGCCGGAGACTTCAACGGCGATGGCTGCGACGACCTGGCCGTACAGCTCACCAAGAAGAAGGAGACGGGGGACGCGCGGATCGAGGTGCTGCGGGGCGGCTCCGAGCACGGGCTCGGATCGAAGCCCTGGCGCGCCACCAAGCGCTCCGTGCCGGGTGACGACGGCCCCGTCGACGGCACGCTCTTCGCCGTCCACGACTGGGACGACGACAGCCGCACAGAACTGGCCCTTCTCGGCGGAGACAGATGGTGGATCACCGACGGCACAGACCGCGACGAGGCTTCCTTCCCGGTCATCCCCAGCAACGACCAAGGCTCGTAGGCACATGCTCGTCGTCCCGGGCCCGCAACGGGTGACCGAGGGCGCCCTCCGGGGCCGGCACCTGTACGGGGGCAAGGGCCTGGTCCTCCTCCCCGTCGCCTTATCGAGGACCAGGGCGAGGCTGGTGACGTGACGAATGATGCCAGTGGTCGCATTTATCTTCCTCTCGGACATTTCAGCCACGAAGGAGGGTGATCATGCGGCGTCGAACACTCGGTGGCGGTGACGGAACGGACTGGGTTACCGAAGGATGGGCCGACACGGGGCTTGCTGCGGAGGACCCGAGCCGCCCATTCGGGTACCTGCTCAGTCCGAGGCGGGAGCAGTACGCCGGGATCATGGCGGTGCTGGAGCGGTCCGTGGATCAGCTGCCCCCTTCGGAGGTGGCCTCAGCTCTCGCAGCGGAGGGCATCCACCTGCCGCTTGCTGTGTTGGTTCAGCGTTTGCGTGCGCTGAGTGAAACATTCCTGGCCTCGTCGGGTCGGCCGGACTCCGATATCGAGCGCTGGCAGGAACTGAACGGGGCTCGCTGGCGCCACAGCGCGACACCGAGGGGCCGTCAGGTGCAGCGGCTGTGGGCGCAGATGGTCACCGAGGGCCTAGTGCAGAGGGAGGTGCCCCTGGACGGCCTGTCCCGGATCCGTGAGGTCCTGGCCGCCGGCCGTCCACGCCATCAGGGCGGGCAATGTAGGGAGGAAGCGCAGCGAGCGCACCGGATCCGGCATCCGCATCCACAGCAGGGTGTACTTCCAAGCGCAGCGCATCGGAGGGTTTCAGCTCTCCGATCACATCCGACCGCGTGGAACAGCCGGTGTGACTGGTCAGAGTCTGCAGCTGTGCTGCCTGGGTGAGCGCATACGCCCCAAACTGTTCAACGCGTTGGCGGACCACCACAGCAGACCGGGCCGGCGGATCGCCACGAAGCGCGACACCCCTTGCACGCAGCCGGTTACGCAGCATGGCAGCGTCAATCGCACCGCCCCGTGGACCCCACTCCTGAGCAGGCTCCTCGACCATCCGGAACACTCCAGCGGCGTCTACCCCAGTGTCCGCGTGCAGCACCCGTTCCTGCAGGGCGGCGCATAGAGCGGGGTGGCGAGGACTGATCTGCTCGGTGGGCCCGATCTGGACGACGAGACGGCGAGCGATCCTGTAGGCGCTGCGATGCACCAACTCCTGTTCAGCTGCGTCTCCTTCGTCGGCGGCCGAGACACCGGCGCCGCGGTGGCGTTCTGTGCAGCAGCGGATGCAGCCAGATCTCGCAATGCCTCCAGGCCAGTTGTAGGCCCGGAGGCGGTCAAGCCGAGACGGTGCCGGTCAGCGTCGATCTCGTGGCCGAAGGACTCCAGACTTGCCAAGCACTGCCCCATCGTCTTGCGCCACGGGCCACTACTGGACACGATCTCAAGCGTGCGCTTGACCTGCCGCTGCACGGCCAGCTCGTAGGAGCTCTGGCGGTTGAGGACGACGACGTCGTCCAACGGGAAGTCGTTGGCCTTCTGCAGGCAGACCGAGTCCGGCACCACATCGAGACCGGGAACCTGCACACCACACAGCAGGCCAACCAGATCCAGCGCCGCAACCCGGCACTCCTAGATCGTGCCGCCCCCACCTGAGCCAACCGAGGAAGCCCTCCTACTCAACCGCTCACTCCTCGCCCAGATGCCGGACTCTCTCAGTTTGCCAGCCAGGTGTTCCATCTCCGGAAGCGTTCCTGAGTAATCACCGTTCACCACGCGACGCACTACGGCCTTGGCGCTCGTCAGGTCAATACCGAGCTCAGCCCGCAGCACCCGCATGATGGCGACACCCTTGTCCGACGGACTGCTCACCAGCAGCCGAACGGGTCCGTGCTCGGAGAGCATCTGATCCCGCCGTTCGGCCGGCACGTCGGTCGTGCTCGGCGCGGCGGCGAACCCCCGAAGCGGGTCCGGTGGCCACGACCAGGCCGTCGGTGCTATCGGCCGGTCTTGCTGTGTGGCTCCAGTTCGGGAGGCCATTACACAGGCGAGGCCCGTCGCTTGGTCCCTGCGCGGGCGGGAGGCGGCACGTCCGATGGATCTGGGAACGTCGTGCCACGCGCGCGGAACAAGCCGTCACCACGTACACGAACTCGTTCACCTGCACGACGAAGGCCAGGACGCTCGGCAAGGGCGACGTCCTCGCCCTTC
Source organism: Streptomyces sp. NPDC056948 (assembly GCF_042674225.1). Classification (NCBI taxonomy): domain Bacteria; kingdom Bacillati; phylum Actinomycetota; class Actinomycetes; order Kitasatosporales; family Streptomycetaceae; genus Streptomyces; species Streptomyces sp. NPDC056948. Next base: position 787 of record NZ_JBHUQX010000663.1, on the reverse strand, counting down.
GCAGCATCTACTGAGGAGGCCGTTCATGAGTTGGGCCAAGCGATCCCTGAGCGGGCTGCTGACGGCAGCCGTAGTGGCGTCAGTTGCCGCCTGCGTGTCAGAGGACAACAGCGCGGAGGACGCCGCGTCGTGCGTCTACCAGGTGACCTACGAGTTACGCACCTACCGGGATGTCGCCAACGTGGAGTTCACGGTCGGCAGCAAACTCGGTGCAGCGACCCAACCGCCGTGTGACGACACCGGCGATCAGGGCGAGGGCGACGAGCCGTCCACGACGGAGACTGCCTATGCCGTAGACGGCATCTCTCCGAAGGTCGCCATCGCCGTCGGGGACACACCCGACGACGTCAAGTTCGTCGCCGTCTACTCCGGCAACGAACTGCCCTCCGAGGTGAAGAAGCTGATCTCCAGCCCATGAACAACAGTGCGGGGACGCCGCTGATCGGACGGGCCTATGCCCCTCGCATCTGCATCCCCGCTCCATCGTTGACGACTCCTCGAGGTTGCCGCCGTGATCACGAGCTCGTCCGAGATAGCGCCCCGTTCCCGGCACCTGCAATGCCGGGGACGAGGCGCTCCGTTGCGAGCGATGCAATGCCTAGAACTGGATCTCGATGCGTTCCACGTCGGTGAATTCCACGCCCAGGCCGGCTGCCCCCGTGTTGTTGTTGCGAAAGTACATCTCAGCGAGGCCTTCGGCCGCGATGCGCCGGAGTTGCTGCTCGTTGGCGCCGGCATCGCGGGCCTCGAAGAGGCGGTCCGCCCAGCGCGGCGGCAGGGCCTGGGC
>NZ_JBHUQX010000662.1:0-3331 GCF_042674225.1 Streptomyces sp. NPDC056948 | reverse complement strand
CCTCTGCACCCTGCGCCCTGCCGGAATGGCGCATACGTCGGCGCTCCCGACCGGGGAGCGGCGACGTCCTGGGCTGCCTCGTCTACGTCGGCGTCGCCGATGGGAACCCCGGCCGCTCGCGGCGGACCGGTGTCGTCAGACCGGCTCCGCTACCCCCGTGAGCAGCACCATCCCGGAGTCGCCGTAGTCCGGCAGGGCGCGGTCGGCGTCGATGTGGGTGACATCCAGGTCGCGGGTCAGAGGGGTGAAGACCTCTGTGACCGTCGTCGGGTTCACCGGGCAGCCCGGCCAGCGGGACGCCGGGCCGATGCGGTGGGTCGGCAGGTTCTCCATGAACGCGGCGACCAGGTGGCCGCCCGGCGCGACCGTGCGGACGAAGGTGCGGCAGAACTCGGCGAACTCGGCGAAGTCCTCCGTGGCGCCCTCGGCGACGAAGTGCATGGAGGCCAGTTCGTAGAAGCCGGGCGGCAGGGTCCGGACGTCGGCGTGGACGACGTTCACCGGCGCCAGCGCCCCGGCCAGGGTCGCCGGCACGTCGGGGTTGAGCTCCCGGCACAGCGCGTGGAAGGGAAGCCAGCTCGCGTCGAGGCGGTGACAGATCTGTTCCTGGAGATAGGCGACGCTGCTCGCCCCCGCCTCCACGGCGTCGATCCTGCGGCACGCGGCGGACGCGAGGATCAGCGGGTAGAGGTTGGGGCCCGCGCCGAACTCCACCGAGCGGTCGATGCCGCCGGGCGAAAAACGCCGGTAGAAGGCGCTGTGGTGCGCGATGATCGCCGCGTCCGAGGAATGCACCTCGCGGTAGTTCTCCGCGAGGTAGTCCGCGACCGGCCAGCGGTCCCAGTCCACGTCGTCGTTGTGCGTCGTCATGGCCGTTCAGCCCTTCAGCCGCAGCGGGAATCGCTCGGACAGCCGGGTCAGGGTCCCGTCGAGGTGATCGATGTCGGCGTCGGAGTGCAGTGCCGTGAGCTGGACGCGGAAGCCCACCCGGTCACGGGGGACGAGGGGGTGGGCGGCGAGCGTCACGTAGACGCCCTCCTCCCGGAGGAACGCGGCGACCGCGTCCAGGTCCGCGGGGTTCACCAGGGGGACCTCCACGATGGGCAGCCGGTCCGTGTTCAGGGTGCTCACGCCCGGGCCGTCCAGGTGATCGAGCCCCCGGCCAGCCGCCGCGGTCTTCAGCCGGTTCTTCAGCTCCGACGGCAGCGCGAGGAACGCGAGCAGGGCACGCAGGTCGGCGAGCCGCTCGGCGAGGAAACGGCGCAGGGTGGCCCCCTGGGCGCGGGCCACCACGCGGCCGTCGTGGAGTCGCCCGCGATGAAGGTGAGCAGTCCGCCGGCCAGGACCCACCAGGGCCACCGATGGGCGGGGGCGGTGGACGCGCGTGCCGACCAGCACGGCGGTGGAGAGGCCCGAGAGGCCGATGGCGGCCCACAGAGCGGGACGTGCCGCCGGGACGGTCATGTACACGAGGGTGGCCACCGTGACCAGGGCGACGCAGGCGGTCGTCAACCGCCGTGCGGGCAGCGAAGACATGCGCCTCCCCCCGTTGGGGAGACCGGGGCGTGACGCCTGGTCCGGTTGAATTCGATCGTAGATTCGCCCATGCGGCCCTGCATCTCGGGCGGGCGGCGCCCCTCAGCGGGGGCGCCGGGCGGGCCGGGGGAGTCCTGGGGCGGCTCAGCCGCGCCCGCGATGGAACCGCACGTGCAAATCCCGGATCCGTTCCGTCAGTTCGGGCACCGGCCCGTCCACGATCACACCGGGTGCGACCTCGTGGACGGGGAGTGTCCGCACCGGTGGCGCGGGGACTCCCAACTCGCCCAGCCAGGATACGAGTTGCTCGGACGAGGCGACGTAGGCGATGCGGCCCAGGCCGACCCAGGCGTGCGCCGCCGCGCACATCGGGCAGTGCTCGCCGGAGGTGTAGACCGTGGCCGCCGCCCGCTCCTCGGGCGTGAGATGGGCGGCCGACCAGCGGGCCAGCTCGAACTCGGGGTGCCGGGTGCGGTCGCCCGAAGCCACGCGGTTGCGGTCCTCGGCGAGGACCGTGCCGTCCTTCCCCACCAGAACCGAACCGAACGGTTCGTCCCCGTCGTCCAGTGCCTCGGCCGCGAGCTCCACGCAGCGGCGCAGGTGAGGCAGTTCCGTGTCCTTCACGACCATGGTGCCGGGCCCTTCCTCGTGACGAAGTGATCAACAGGACTGTACGGCGGGCGCGGCGCACGGCCCCACCGGACATCGCGCTGCCCGGCCGCCCGTCGGATGTCACATCCACGCCCCTCCGATCCGTCGCATGGTCATGACGACGAACCAGAAGAACCAGAGCATCCTCCTTGCCGGCGCGAGCGGTGTCCTCGGCCGGCACATCACCCACGCACTCACCGAGGCGGGCCACAAGGTCACCGGACTGGGCCGGAGCCGGGACAACGGCATCCGCGCCGACCTCATGGACCGCGACGCGCTGCTGCGCGCCGTCGACGGACACCACTTCGACACCGTGATCCACGCCGCGACCGCGCTGCGCAAGCCCCCCATGCGGGACCGCGACATGGACGCCACCGACGCGCTGCGCACGCAGGGCACGGCCCACCTGGTCGAGGCCGCCCGCGTCACCGGAGCCCGCCGTTTCGTCGCGGAGTCGATCGTCTTCGGTTACGGCTACGGGGATCACGGCGACCGCCCGCTCACCGAGGACGACCCCTTCGGCCCGCTCGGCAGGACACCGCAGTTGGAGCAGCACATCGCCGCCATGCGGATCAAGGAGCGGCTCACCTTCGAATCGGAGGCACTGGAGGGCATCGCGCTCCGCTTCGGCCTGTTCTACGGCCCCGGCGGCACCGACACCCTGCTGCCGCTGCTGCGCAGGCGACAGTTGCCGATGCCCGGCGACCGTGACCGGGTGCTGCCGTGGGTGGAGCTCACCGATGCCGCCCGCGCGGTGGCCGCCGCCGTGGAACGCGGCCGGCCGGGGCGGGCGTACAACATCGCGGACCGCACCCCGCTCGGCTTCCGCGCCCACATCGAGAGCGTGGCCGAAACATTCGGACTGCCGAAGCCGATGACCGTGCCGCTGTGGCTGATGAAACCCATGTCGTACGCGCACACCGTGATGGCGTCGCGGCTGCGGGTGTCCTGCGCCAAGGCGGAAAGCGAACTGGGCTGGACCCCGCGCTACCCGTCCAGCGGCGAGGGGCTCGCCGCGATGCGGCCGGCGAACCGCTGATGCCGCGGGAGCGCCGGCCGGTGCGGCTCCGGTGTGCCGGGCCGACGGGCCGCGGCACACCGGGTGCCAGGTGTCTCCTGGTGTCGCGCACGTACTGTCGTCACG
>NZ_JBHUQX010000661.1:0-3341 GCF_042674225.1 Streptomyces sp. NPDC056948 | reverse complement strand
GGGCGTGGATGACGGGGACGTCGGCGGGGGTCGCGGTGCGGATCATGGGGCGCAGTCTCACACACCGCTTCCCGCCGACGGACAACGGGTGCGGATCAGACCGCGGGCGCCGGGTAGGTCGGGTACTCCACCCCGGAGACGTACTGGACGACGCGGATGACCTGGCAGGAGTAGCCGAACTCGTTGTCGTACCAGAGGTAGAGGATCGCGTTGTCGCCCTCGACCTTGGTGGCGCCGGCGTCGACGATCGAGGCGTGGCGCGAGCCGATGAAGTCGCTGGAGACCGCGTCCGGGGCGCTGATGAAGTCGATCTGGCGCTTCAGCGGCGAGGTCAGCGAGACGTCACGGAGGTAGTCGAGAACCTCCTGGCGGGTGGTCTCGCGCGCGAGCTGCAGATTGAGGATCGCGATGGAGACGTCCGGCACCGGCACCCGGATGGAGCTGCCGGTGATCTTCGCCTTCAGGTCGGGCAGCGCCTTGGAGACGGCGGAGGCGGCACCGGTCTCGGTGATGACCATGTTGAGCGGCGCGGAACGGCCCCGGCGCTCGGACTTGTGGTAGTTGTCCAGCAGGTTCTGGTCGTTGGTGAACGAGTGGACGGTCTCCACGTGGCCCCGCTGGACCCCGAACTCGTCGTCCATCGCCTTCAGCGGCGGCACCAGCGCGTTCGTGGTGCACGACGCGCAGGACAGGATCTGCTCATCCGGCTTGATCGTGTCGTGGTTGACGCCGTGGACGATGTTCGGGACGTCGCCCTTGCCGGGCGCGGTCAGCACGACCTTGTCGATCCCGGGGCGCAGGTGCTCCGACAGGCCCTCGCGGTCGCGCCACTTGCCGGTGTTGTCGATGAGGATGGCGTCCTTGATGCCGTACGCCGTGTAGTCGACCTCGGACGGGTCGTTCGCGTAGATGACCTTGATCTCGTTGCCGTTGGCGACGATCGTGCTGTTCGCCTCGTCGACGGTGATCGTGCCCTGGAACTGGCCGTGGATCGAGTCGCGGCGCAGCAGCGAGGCGCGCTTGACGATGTCCTGCTCGCCCCCGCCGCGGACGACGATGGCCCGCAGCCGCAGGCCGTTGCCCGAGCCGGACTTCTCGATGAGCAGCCGGGCCACGAGCCGGCCGATGCGGCCGAACCCGTAGAGGACGACGTCACGCCCCTCGCGGCGCTCGATCTTGTTGGCCCCGGTGGCACCGGCGACGGCCTCGGCGGTGAACTCCGCGATCGACAGACCGCGGTCGTCCTCACGGTACGTCGCGGCGAGCATGCCGATGTCGATCTGCGACGGCCCGAGGTCCAGCGCGGCCAGCGTCTGCAGGAACGGCAGCGTCTCGGTGACGGAGAGCTCCGCACCGGCGATCTGCCGGGCGAAACGGTGGGTCTTGAGGATGCTGACCACCGACTTGTTCACCAGGGAGCGGCTGTGCAGCAGGACCGTCACGTCCCGCTCCCGGTGCAGCTTCCCGATGATCGGGATCATCGACTCCGCGATCTCCTCGCGGTTCTTCCAGTTGGTGAACGAGTCGTCGTTGACAGTCACAGATCCATCTTTCGAGCTAGGCGGCGCTCATATGTTAAACCGTCGATTTCCCGATCATGAACGGGGTACCTCCGTAGCCTTCCGCGAGCCCCGGTCGGCGCGGCCTGAGATGATCGAAACGGAGCTTCCACGCGAAAGGGACGCTCATGGAGTACGACGCCGTGGCCGACGAGCTGTACGCCCTGCGGCCGGAGGAGTTCACCGCGGCCCGCGCCTCGGCCGTCGCCGCCGCCCGCACCGCCGGTGACCGGGACCTCGCCGAGCGGATCGGCGCGTTGCGCAAGCCCAGCCTCGCCGCCTGGGTCGGCAACCTCCTGGTCCGCAGCCTCCCCGGCGAGGTCGACCCCCTGCTCCGCTTGGGGGAGGGCCTGCGGCAGGCCCATCACGACCTCGACGGCACACAGCTGCGCGAGCTGAGCCGGCAGCAGCACGCGATCGTCCGCGCCCTGTCCGCACAGGCCCGGCAGCTCGCCGCCGAGGCCGGCCATCCGATCGGCGACGGCGTGCAGCGCGAGGTCGAGAACACCCTGCACGCCGTCCTGGCCGACCCCGAAGCCGCCCAGGCCTGGGCGAGCGGCCGGCTGGTCAAGCCGATGAGTGCCACCGTCGGCTTTCCGGCGGTCGGGGAGAGTGCCGGGACGCAAGCTCGCCCACCCGCCACCGCCGCCCCGTCCCGCCCGGACCGGAAGGCCGACGGGCAGCAGCGGAAGCGAGTGACCCAGGCCCGGCGGGACGCCGAGGCCGCCGAGCGGGAGCTGCGGGCGCTGCGGGACGAGGCCGGGGCCGCCGGCCGGGCCGCGGACGAGGCGAAACAGCAGGTGGACCGCCTCCAGCGACGCGTCGGCGAGCTCACCGAGGAACTGGACCGCACCAAGGGCGAACACCAGCAGGCCCGCTTCGCCGAGCGGTCGGCCCGGGAACAGGCGCGTACGGCCGACCGCCGCGTCCGTGAAGCCGAGCGCAAGGCCGCGACGGCCGCCGCCCAGCTCGAACGACTCACCTCGTCGTCGAGTACCTGAAAGACCGCCCGTGCTCAGTCGGGCACCTGGACCACGTGCGACCGCACACTGATGCGGTCCCAGGGCGCCGGCGACGGCGCGATGGGCGGCACATTGGCCCGGGTGAGAGCGGGCGCGTGGCCGGGGTCGCCGCCGCGGGGCACGGTCCGTACGACCTGGCTGGGCGGCAGAGGACGGCCCTCGGTCAGCCGGGCCCACATCAGGTCGAGTGCCTGCTGGAAGTAGTAGCCGAGCGGCACATAGCGGTTGTCGTAGCCGGGCGCGGTGCTGTCGCTGTGATGGGCGTGCGTGACCTCGATGTAGGACAGCGAGCTCCTGCCGTGCTCGGTACGGGAGTTGAGCCCGAGGTAGGGCCGGGAGCTGTGGTTGACGGGGACCCGGGTGTCGTCGCGGCCGTGCACGAGGAGGGCGGGTTTGCCGTGCAGGTTCCCGTCGCGCCGGGTCGCGTCGAGACCCTGGGCCACCCGCCGAGCCCACATCCGCTCCTCGGAGGTATCGGCCCTGTCGGGGAACGCCAGCCGGTAGGCGCACAGTTCACCGTCGAGGTTGTAGTCGGGCGCGCCGTCCGGCCCGACGGACCGCCGGTCGGCGACCGGCCCGCCGAGCGAGCCGTCGTCGATCAGCGTGCCGGGGGAGGGGGCCCGCCCGCCGCTGGTCGCGAAGGCGGCGGCGAGCTGGGAACGGGTGTAGGGGGCGGGACGGCCGGAGGCGTCGGTGGCCGCCCAGCTGTAGTCGCACAGCGCGTCGGTCACCGAGGCGCGGGCGAAGCTCATCTCGTACG
>NZ_JBHUQX010000660.1:0-3344 GCF_042674225.1 Streptomyces sp. NPDC056948 | reverse complement strand
ACTGAGCCTCGGCCGAACCGGCGTCACCTTTTCTCACGCATCGTCAGGCCTTGGGGCGCCCCATCGCGCGGTACGTCCAGCCGGCCTTGCGCCAGCGGTCCGGGTCGAGGGCGTTGCGGCCGTCCAGGACGAGACGGGTCGCCGCGACCTCGCCGAGGGCCTCCGCGTCCAGCTCCCGGAACTCCCGCCACTCCGTCAGATGCAGCACTATGTCGGCGCCCCGGACGGCCTCCAGCGCCGAGTCCGCGTAGCCGAGGGTCGGGAAGACCCGCCGGGCGTTGTCCATGCCCTTCGGGTCGTACACCGTGACCTGGCCGCCCTGGAGATGGATCTGCCCGGCCACATTGAGCGCGGGCGAGTCCCGTACGTCGTCGGAGTCGGGCTTGAAGGTCGCGCCCAGCACCGCCACCCGCTTGCCGAGGAACGGCCCGCCGCCCAGCGCCTGCCGCGCCAGCTCCACCATCTGCCCGCGCTGGCGCATGTTGATGGAGTCGATCTCCCGCAGGAAGGTCAGCGCCTGGTCCGCGCCCAGCTCACCGGCCCGCGCCATGAACGCCCGGATGTCCTTCGGCAGACAGCCGCCGCCGAAGCCGATCCCGGCCCGCAGGAACTTCTTGCCGATCCGGTCGTCGTAGCCGATGGCCTCCGCCAGCTTGGCGACGTCACCGCCCGCGGCCTCGCACACCTCGGCCATGGCGTTGATGAACGAGATCTTCGTGGCGAGGAAGGAGTTCGCGGAGGTCTTCACCAGCTCCGACGTCGGGAAGTCGGTGACCACGAACGGCGAGCCCTCGGCGATCGGCGTGGCGTACACCTCACGCAGCAGCTTCTCGGCACGCTCGCTGCGCACGCCCACCACGAGCCGGTCGGGATGCAGCGTGTCGTCGACCGCGAAGCCCTCGCGCAGGAACTCCGGGTTCCAGGCCAGCTCGGCGTCCTCGCCGGCGGGCGCGTGCGCGGCCAGGTAGGTCGCCAGGCGATCGGCGGAGCCGACGGGCACGGTCGACTTGCCGACCACCAGGGCCGGCCCGTGCAGATGCGGGGCGAGGGAGGCGATCGCGGAGTCGACGTACGACATGTCACAGGCGTACTCGCCGTGCCGCTGCGGAGTGTTCACGCAGACGAAGTGCACATCCCCGAACGCACCGACCTCGGCCCAGTCCTGGGTGAAGCGCAGCCGCCCGCTGGAGCCCTCGATACCGGCGACGTGCCGGCGCAGCAGCTCCTCGAGACCCGGCTCGTACATCGGGGCCTCGGCGCGCTCCAGCTTCTCGATCTTCTCGGGCACCACGTCGAGGGCGAGCACCTCGAAGCCCAGCTCGGCCATGGCCGCCGCGTGTGTCGCTCCGAGATAACCGGTGCCGATCACGGTGATCTTCAGGGCCATGGGGTGCTCCAGGGGTCTACGGCATGCGGTGCGCGCCCGAGCATAGCCGGGGCATGGGAACGCGCTTCACTGGGCAACTTCTCCGCTGTCGTCTAGCTCACGTATCACTCCCGGGGCCGACCCCATAAACTTTTGATTACTTAACGGTAGTTAGCGTCAGCATCGCAGCGTTTTGGAGCGTGAGAGACCTTGGCCGGATCGGCTGACTTCGACCTGTACCGCCCGTCCGAGGAGCACGACATGCTCCGTGACGCCGTCCGCTCCCTGGCCGAGGCGAAGATCGCGCCGTACGCCGCCGCGGTGGACGAAGAGGCCCGCTTCCCGCAGGAGGCGCTCGAGGCGCTGACCGGCAACGACCTGCACGCCGTGCACGTACCCGAGGAGTACGGCGGGTCGGGCGCGGACGCGCTGGCGACCGTCATAGTGATCGAGGAGGTCGCCCGCGTCTGCGCCTCCTCCTCCCTCATCCCCGCGGTGAACAAGCTGGGCTCGCTCCCGGTGATCCTCTCCGGCTCCGAGGACCTGAAGAAGAGGTACATGACCCCGCTCGCCAAGGGCGACGGCATGTTCTCGTACTGCCTATCCGAGCCGGACGCCGGCTCCGACGCCGCCGGCATGAAGACGAAGGCCGTCCGTGACGGCGACCACTACATCCTCAACGGCGTGAAGCGCTGGATCACCAACGCGGGCGAGTCCGAGTACTACACGGTGATGGCCGTCACGGACCCGGCCAAGCGCTCCAAGGGCATCTCGGCCTTCGTCGTCGAGAAGTCGGACGAGGGCGTCTCCTTCGGCGCCCCCGAGAAGAAGCTCGGCATCAAGGGCTCCCCGACCCGCGAGGTCTACCTCGACAACGTCCGCATCCCCGCCGACCGCATGATCGGCGAGGAGGGCACCGGCTTCGCCACGGCGATGAAGACCCTCGACCACACCCGCATCACCATCGCCGCGCAGGCCCTCGGCATCGCGCAGGGGGCGCTGGACTACGGCAAGGGCTACGTCCAGGAGCGCAAGCAGTTCGGCAAGCCGATCGCCGACTTCCAGGGCATCCAGTTCATGCTCGCCGACATGGCCATGAAGATCTCGGCCGCCCGCGCCCTGACCTACCAGGCCGCCGCCGCCTCCGAGCGCGGCGACGCCGACCTCACCTACCTGGGCGCCGCCGCCAAGTGCTTCGCCTCGGACGTGGCGATGGAGGTCACCACGGACGCCGTCCAACTCCTCGGCGGCTACGGCTACACGCGCGACTACCCGGTGGAGCGCATGATGCGCGACGCCAAGATCACGCAGATCTACGAGGGCACGAACCAGGTCCAGCGCATCGTCATCGCCCGCAACCTGCCGTAAGGCCAGGCCCTGAAGGCTGCCGCTGCGCCTCACCGGTCGCCCTCCGCCCGTTCCGCCGGGCCGGAGGGCGACCGTCGTTCCGGGGAGCCCTGACGCACGCATGGCGGATTCCTTCCCTCCGCCCCATGGCGGGCAGCGCCGCGCAGGCGTAGGACGGAAGGCACGGGGGCCGACCCCGGCCCTCACCGTCCCCCCCGGGAGGAAGTCATGACCCAGCAGCCCGCCACCACGACCCCGCTCAGCAAGGAGATGCAGGACTGCGTCCAGGCGTGCATGGCCTGCCACAGTGTGTGCGAGGAGACCATGAGCTCCTGCCTGCAGATGGGCGGCCCGGCCCAGATGCAGATCATGCGCGCCGTCATGGACTGCGCCGAGATGACGCGCATGTGCGCCGACATGATGATGCGCCGCTCGCCGCTGTCCGCCGAGATGTGCGCGATGTGCGCCAAGGCCTGTGACATGTGCGCCGAGGCGTGTATGTCCATGCCGGACGACACTCAGATGATGCGCTGTGCCGAGGCGTGTCGCCGCTGTGCCGAGATGTGCCGCTCGATGTCGGCCGCCACGATGTGAGAACCGCCTCACAGCGGTCGGGGGCACCCCCATGGGG
>NZ_JBHUQX010000659.1:0-3351 GCF_042674225.1 Streptomyces sp. NPDC056948 | reverse complement strand
GGACGCGCTGAGTCCCGCGGAGCGGGAGCGCACGCTCATCTCGTGGCGCCGGTGGGAGAAGTGGTCGCGCGACGGGACCGGCTACTTCCACGTGCAGTCCACCCGGCCGCAGACCCTGTCGTACGCGCTCACGGACTCGCCGGTGGGCCAACTCGCCTGGATCGTCGAGAAGTTCCGTGAGTGGACGGACTCCGAGGAGCTGCCCGAGGAGGCCGTCGACCGAGACCTGATGCTCACGAACGTGATGCTGTACTGGCTGACGGGCACGGCGGGTTCGTCCGCCCGGGTCTACTACGAGCGCGCCCACGCCCGGGGCGAGCGGATCGCCGCCCCGCACGAGCCCTCCACCGCGCCGACCGCGGTGGCGTCCTTCTTCGGCGACCCGCAGATCCCGCTGCGCCACAAGGCGGAGCGGACGGAGAACATCGTCCGCTGGACCGAGTTCGACCGGGGCGGGCACTTCGCCGCGATGGAGGAACCGGGCCTGTTGGTGGACGACGTGCGGGCGTTCTTCCGGGAGCTGCGCGAGAAGGGCTGACGCCCGCTCTGCCCGTAGCGAATCTGCCGCGGGCAGAGAATCCGCACAACAGCATCGTCCGAGGTCAAGAGTGGAGTCGAGGGCATACCCCGACCACGAGGAGAACCGATGACTCCACTCACGACACTCGCCCCACGGGCGGAGGAGGGCGACACCTCTCCGACCCGGTTCGACGACCATCTGGCCGCCCAGTTGCTCGCGCAGCGCATCGTGCTGCTGGGCACCCAGGTCGACGAGGTCTCCGCGAACCGGGTCTGCGCCCAACTGCTGATCCTGTCGGCCGAGGACCCGCGCACCGACATCAGCCTGTACATCAACAGCCCCGGCGGGGCGGTGCACGCGGGCCTCGCCATCTACGACACGATGCGGCTCGTCCCGAACGACGTCTCCACCCTGGCCATGGGCTTCGCCGCGAGCATGGGCCAGTTCCTGCTCAGCGTCGGCGCGCCCGGCAAGCGCTATGCCCTGCCCAACGCGCGGATCATGATGCACCAGCCGTCGGCGGGGATCGGCGGGACCACGTCCGACATCGAGATCCAGGCGGAGAACCTGGAGTTCACCAAGCGGACCATCGAGCGGATCACCGCCGAGCACACCGGCCAGAGCGAGGAGACGATCTCCCGGGACGGCGACCGGGACCGCTGGTTCACGGCCGAGGAGGCCAGGGAGTACGGCATGGTCGACCAGGTCGTGGAGTCCCTCGCGGACGTCCGCCCGGCGGCCGGCCGACGCAGGATGGGGCTGCAGTGATGGGTAGCTACACGATTCCGAACGTCGTCGAGCGCACCCCGCAGGGCGAGCGGTCCTACGACGTGTTCAGCCGGCTGCTCTCCGAGCGGATCATCTTCCTCGGCACGGAGATCGACGACGGTGTCGCCAACGTCGTCATCGCGCAGCTTCTCCATCTGGAGTCCTCGTCCCCGGAGAGCGAGATCGCGATCTACATCAACTCACCCGGGGGCTCGTTCACTTCGCTCATGGCCATCTACGACACCATGTCGTACGTGCGGGCGCCGATCTCGACGTTCTGTGTCGGGCAGGCGGCCTCCACCGCGGCCGTGCTGCTGGCGGGCGGGGACCCCGGACGGCGGTTCGTGCTGGAGCACGCACGCGTGCTGCTCGGCCAGCCGGCGAGCGGAGGACAGCGCGGCATGGTCTCCGACCTGGCGCTCCAGGCCAGGGAGATGGTGAGGATCCGCTCCCAGGTCGAGGAGGTGCTGGCGCGGCACACCCACCACGAGGTGGCGACCCTGCGGGCCGACATGGACCGCGACAAGGTGTTCACCGCGCAGGAGGCGGTGAGCTACGGGCTGGCTGATGAGGTGCTCAGCCGGCGCCTCGTGACGGTCTGAGGCGCCGGCCGACCGGCAGGCGGATTCAGGCGACCAGGCACATTCCGTCGTACGAGGACGGGGACGCCGCCCCTCGGCGGCTGCCGCCGCTGCCCGTGTACCGCGAGGTGACGCGGGTCAGTTCGCCCTGCGTCCTCGACAGCAGGTCGCCGAGGCTCAGTCCGAGGGCGTGGGCGGCGGCCGCGAGGACCTCCGAGGAGGCCTCCTTGCGGCCGCGCTCGACCTCCGACAGATACGGCATGGAGATCCGTGCCTCGTCGGCGACGTCCTTCAACGTGCGCTCCTGCGCGAGGCGTTCACTGCGCAGGACGTCACCGACCAGGTCGCGCCACAGCGGCTCCTTCACGGCGGGGGCCGGGGGGCTCGCACCTTGCGGGCGCAGCGGGATGACGCGGGCTTCGTTCGGCACGTGGTTGGTCACTTCTCCAGCCTAGGAGCGCCGGCCGCCAGGGGAAGGGATCGGCGTTCCGCCCTGGGTGGAATCAGAGGCGGGGCACGCCACTTCGGCTCCGGCGCTCGGGCTGCGCCGCTGCCTCTTGCCCACCGTGGGCCATATGGGTGAGCATGGGCAGACCGGAATGCCGTGCTCCACCGATTTTCCGCGGCACGGCATTCGGGGGCATGTGTTGCGCCGACCCGGGTACCCGCAACCCGGAAGGACCTAGGCAGATGTAGCCGTGACTTCGTGGGGAGAGGTAATGGAGACCGCCGTGATCCGGTCAAAGGCAGAGGTCGCCAGGGAGAACGCCGAGGCCGGGACGGGTGACGGAGCACTGCCGGTCGTGGACCCGAGGTCCGTGGCCCCGCGGGACGCCAGGGCGCTGTCCCGCCAGTTCTTCCAGCGCCTGACGGAACTCGAAGAGGGCACGCACGAGTACCAGTACGCGCGCAACACGCTGATCGAGATGAACATGTCGCTCGTGCGGTTCGCGGCCGGCCGGTTCCGGGGCCGCGGCGACGACATGGAGGACATCGTCCAGACCGGCATGATCGGTCTGATCAAGGCCATCGACCGGTTCGAGCTGTCGCGCGAGGTCGAGTTCACCTCCTTCGCGCTGCCGTACATCGTCGGTGAGATCAAGCGGTTCTTCCGGGACACGACGTGGGCGGTGCATGTGCCGCGGCGGCTGCAGGAGCTGCGCGTGGAGCTGGCCAAGGCCCGCGAGGAACTCGCCAGCCGGCTGGACCGCGAGCCGACGGTCGCCGAGCTGGCCACGCTGATGAACATCTCCGAGAACGAGGTCGTCGAGGGGCAGATCGCCGCGAACGGGTACAACTCGTCGTCGCTGGACGCCGCGCTCACCGGCGACGGGCCGGAGGGCGGCGAGGCGGTCCTCGCCGACTTCATCGGCGTCGAGGAGAACGGGCTGCGGCTCGTGGAGGACTTCCACTCGCTCGCCCCGCTCATGGCGGAGCTCAGCGAGCGCGACCGGCAGATCATCCACATGCGGTTCGTGGAGG
>NZ_JBHUQX010000658.1:0-3358 GCF_042674225.1 Streptomyces sp. NPDC056948 | reverse complement strand
CGTTCGGCCCGCTCGCCAATGCCCCCCAACTAGCCCATGTACGCGGCCTGTTGGACCGCCTTCCGGACCACGCCGAGATCGTCGCCGGCGGCACGGCCCTGCCCCGCCCCGGCTACTTCTACCAGGCCACGGTGGTCGCCGGGGCGCGGCAGGAGGACGAGATCGTACGGAGCGAGGTGTTCGGCCCGGTCGTCACCGTCCAGCCCTTCACCGACGAGTCCGAGGCCTTCCGCCTGGCCAACGGCGTGCCCCAGGGACTCGCGGCGAGCGTCTGGACCCGCGACCACGACCGGGCCATGCGGGCGAGCCGCGCACTGCGGACCGGCATCGTCTGGGTCAACACCCATGGCACGACGGTGTCGGAGATGCCGCACGGCGGCGTAGGCCATTCCGGGTACGGCAGCGACCTCTCGCTCACCGGTCTGCTCGACTACACGCAGGTCAAGCACGTGATGCTGTGACCGAGGAGAGGTCGATCGCCCGGTCGACGTCCTGCGGCCGCAGGACCCGCAGGATGCCCTCCAGCAGGTAGTAGTCGGCGTACGGGAGGGAGACCTCGATGCCGTCCTCGGCCGGGCGGTGGCGGGTGCAGCGGGCCACCACGGCTTCCGCTCGGGCCGAGTTCCGCGTCAGGCAGGTCTCCGAAAGGGCGGTGAGCAGCCGTAACGCCACCTCGCGGTAGGCCTGTCGGCCGGTGGCGGCGGACAGGTCGAGGAGGCCGCAGGCCGTGATCGCTCCGGCCGACGCGTCCTTGATGTCGTGCGGCTGTTGCGGAGCCCGGTAGTCCCACACCGGGACGTGGTCCGGGGTCAGTGCTCCGATCGCGAAGTCCGCGAGCTTGCGGGCCGTGGCCAGGAAGTCTCGGTCTCCGGTCCTCCTGTACATCGTGGTGAATCCGTACAGCCCCCACGCCTGCCCGCGCGACCAGCACGACGTGGGGCTGTACCCCTGCACGGTGTTCGGGCCGAGCGGCGCGCCGCTCGTCGGGTCGAAGTCGTAGACGTGCGGGGTCGATCCGTCCGGGCGCGGGAAGACCCGCCGGGTCGTCTTCGCATGTTCCACGGCGATGTCCAGGTACTTCGGGTCGCCGGTCCGGCCGCTCGCGAACGCCAGCAGGTCGAGGTTCATCATCGTGTCGACGATGACCCGGCCGGCGTTCTTCTCGTCGTTCAGCGCGCCCCACGCTCTGATGAACCGGCCGCGCGGGTTGTACCGCTGAATCAAGGAGTCGGCCGCCTGCAAGGCGCCCGCCCGCCAGGCTTCGTCGCCCGTGAGCCGCCAGGCGGTGACCCAGGACGGGTAGAAGAGGAAACCGAGGTCGTGGGTGCCGGTGTCGTACTGGCGCGGGGCCAGCTTCCGCGCCGAGGCCAGTGCCGGCGTGCGGAAAGCCTCGTCCTCGCTGTAGAGCCATGCCATCCACAGCGTGCCCGGCCAGAATCCGCCGACCCAGTCGCCGTTCTGCGAGTAGACCCACTTCTCGAACTTCGTGCCGACGGGGAAGGCGGTCACGGTCGGTGCGACGGCGTGGAGCTTCTCGACCGCGTAGTCGGCGGCCGCGCGGAGCTTCCGCAGGGTCGGTGCCGGGGTCGCGCCGGCGGCCACGGCTCCGGCCGGTGTCGAGGAGGCGCCTGTCGCCACGGCACCGGCCGCCGTGGCCAGCACCGTACGTCGGGAAACACTCATGCTGGTCCTCCAGAACGCTCAGCGGTGACAACTGGTCAGGCCCGGGCGCCAGGCGCAGGCGATTCCGGCGAAGCCCCCGTTGGCCACGACATCCACGGCGATCCGGTCGCCGCCGCGCAGTACCTGCCGCCTCTGGACGAGACCGCCGGTGCCGTCCTCGATCGTCTCGACCAGCCAGCGACCCGGGCCGATGGTCAGCGGCACCTCGGCCCTGCGGGCGGCACCGGCGTACACCCCGCCCAGGAACCAGCGGTCGCCGCCGCGGCGGGCGAGCACGGCTTCCTGGCCGGGACGCCCGGCGAGCAGCCGGGTGTCGTCCCAGGCTGCCGGAACCTGGTCGAAGTAGTCCCGGGCGAGCGGCCGGGCGTCGTACGACTCGGGGGTGCCGGCGAACATCTGCAGGCCCGACTCGTAGGCGACGGCGAGACCTGCCTCGGCCGCGTCGGAGTTGGGGCGCAGGCCGACCCGCTGGAAGGCGCCGGGGGTGAAGTCCATGGAGCCGATGACGTTGCGGGTGAAGGGCAGGGTGGTGAGGTGGGCTGCGGTGTTGGTGCGCTTCTCCTCGCCCGCGACGCCCTCCAGGGTCATGACGTGCGGCCAGGTGCGCTGGACGCCCTTGGGGATCGTGGAGCCGTGGAAGTTGACCAGGAGGTGGTGGGCGGCGGTCTCCGGGAGGATCGCGTCGTACCACCGGAGCGTGGACTGTGCCTCCGAGTCCATGAAGTCGATCTTGACGCCCTTGACGCCCCAGCGTTCCAGGGTGGGCAGCCACCGGGCGCGTTCCTCGGCCGTGTCGAGGTCGCGCTGGTGGATCCAGACGATGATGCCGACGCCCTTGGCGCGCGCGTAGTCGACGAGTTCGGGCATCCAGCTGTTGGTCTGCCAGTCCGGGTCGGTGGTGTCCCAGGCGTCGGCCTTGAAGTACCAGCCCGCGTCGACGGCCTCGTAGGGCCAGCCGCGTTCGGCGGCGTAGTCGACGTAGGCCTTCTGCGCGGCGAGGCTCTGCCCGGCCGGGCGGCCGCCGGCGAGCCAGGTCCAGAGCGCGGTGCCGGGCTTGATCCAGGAGGTGTCGCCGGCCTTGGAGGCGGGGGCGAGGTCGTCGGTGAAGGTGGAGCGGGTGACGGTGGCGAGGTCGCCGGTGACCATGGCCCGCCAGGGGGTGGCGAGGGGGCCGTCGGCGCGGACCCGGTCGTCGGCGAGCTCGACGCGGTAGGCGCCGGTGCCCTGGTCGTGGGCGAGCCGGGCGCCGGAGTAGGCGCCGGTGAGGTCGGACTCGGCGAGCAGGGTGTAGCCGCCGTCGGTCGCGAACAGCGCCTGGTCCGAGTATGCGCCCGAGGGGGCCGTGGCGGCCGTGTACTGGACGAACTGGCCCTCGTTGTCGGCCCGGTAGGTGCCCAGCCACGCGCTCGCGTCCGGCGGCAGGTGGAAGGCGGAGGTCTCGCCGAGCACATCGCCGGACGCGGCGGGCAGGACGTACCGGTAGGCGACGCCGTCGGCGGATGCCCGGACGACGAGGTCGAGCCGGGCGCCCGTCGGGGTGGCGAACGACAGGCGGGTCTCGTTCATGCGGACCCGGCGGTCCAGTCGTTTGCCGGACTTCGTGCGGTACCGCTCGTCGATCGTCCGGTTCTTCCGGTGCAGGAAGCGCAAGTCCTGGGAGAGGTCGGCCAGTTAG
>NZ_JBHUQX010000657.1:0-3359 GCF_042674225.1 Streptomyces sp. NPDC056948 | reverse complement strand
GTAAAACGGGGTCGCACTCCCGCTCCGTGCATCCCTGAGTGGTATCCGCTTCCTGCCTCGAGGATGTGTTCGCGCGCTATGCGTGTATGGCTGAACCCGGCCTGGCAACTGGAATCGGCCGACGGCACGGTGACGTTCCAGGGCGAGAAGAAGAAATACGTCCTCGATGACAGCAAGGGCACCGTCAGCCGGCTGCTGGAAGCCCTCGAAGGCGGCTGTGAGAACGAAGCCCTCGAAAGGCTGACGCGCCGTGACTCCGCATGCGCGGGCCTCGTCAGAGCCCTGCGGAAACGCGGCCTTCTCATCGAGTCGCCATCGGGACCCGCGGCCGACGACAGCGTTCATGCCCGGCAGTGGGGGCATCTGGCCCTGCACACACACCGCCCTGACGAGGCACAACGCCGCATCTGCGACGCCAAGGTCATGGTCATGGGCGTCGGTGGCACCGGCAGCGTGATCCTCCAGCACCTCATCGGAGCCGGCGTCAGGCGCTTCGTCCTCGTCGACGCCGACAAGGTGCAGCTGAACAACCTGAACCGGCAGTTCACCTTTCCCGTGGCAGCCGTGGGAGAACCCAAACTGCACGCGGCCCGCACCTATGTCCGGGACCGTGTTCCGGACGCCGAGATCTCGCTCGTCGACCGGTTCGTCGGATCACCCGAGGAAATCGGCGAAGTCCTGGAAGCGCATCCGGATGTCGATGTCATCGCCGTGTGCATCGACCAGCCGATCGGCAGCATCTCCGATGCGGTGGCCGAATCGGCCTGGGGCCGGAATATACCGTCGATGTTCGGCGGTGTGGGCATGCAGCGCGGCTTCTACGGACCGCTCTTCGCCCCGGGGATATCAACCGTCACTCCCAGGCAGCTCTCCTTTCCTGTACGCGCCGACGCCGCGTCGGACAATGGCGCCGGGAATCTCCGGAGCACGCGCTATTCCTTCGGCCCCAACAACACCATCATCGGTGCCTGGATGGCCGCTGCGATCATTCATCACCTTGCGGGCATCACCGAGCTCGTCGAATACGACGTGCGGAAAATCATCGATTTCGAAACCGGTCATATCATCGCCCAGGCCCAATAAGCGGGCGCTCGGCATGCTGTGGTGAAGGCTTGAGCGGCTGTACCTCGCCGTAGCGACACGGTTCGCGCCAAAAACGCAGCAGTATCGCGCCAAAGGGGAAGCGGCATGTCCAAGCCGATCCGAGTGGAAACGGACCTGATTCCGTCGGGTCTCTATGGCGCGGCCGACGACTGGACCGGCCTGACGATCACGCGCCAACTCGCCCGTCCGCTCTTCGTGGAAGGCCCCGACCGCACCCTGAGGCCAGGCCTGCTGCACAACGTGCTCCGCCTGGACGAGAAACGCTGGGACTTCGCCCTGCGGCCCGGTGCCCAATGGTCCGACGGCCGGCAGATCCACGCTCGCGACATCGCCCGGCACATCGCGGCAGTCGCCAAGCAGGCCGGCCCCTTCGCCTGGCTCGTGTCGCTCATCGAGCAGATCCAGCCCCTCGACCCCGACCGGCTGCTGCTGACCACCCGCCACCCCGTCGGCAATCTGCCCGCGCTCCTGGCCAACCCCGTCTTCGGCCCCCGGCACAGCGACCCGGCCGTCACCAGCGGCGCCTACACCCTGGCCGACAGCCCGCCCGGCGAGATCCGACTGCGGGCAACCGGCCCCTGGCCCGATGTCACCTACGTCCTGTCCTCCGGCGCCGAGCACGGGCAGCGCCTCTACGACCGAAGAGCCGTCGACATCACCTGCCCGACGACGTTCCCCGTGCCCCGCTGGGCACACCGCGCCGACTACCCGGACCTCCAGGTCGACGACCTCGACATCGCCGTCGCCCTCCTGCCGCCGAGCGGCATGGCCCCAGAACACAAGCAGGCCGTCGCGGCAGCCCTCGACCGCCGGGAGCTGTCCCGCGGGCTGCACGGCGCCCTCAGCCCACTGGACTCCTTAACCGGTCTGTGGGACCCCCACCGCCCCCTCGCACCGGCCCGCGCGGCACACGAGCTGTTCCCGGCGGCCGGGCGCACTCCCGTCCGTCTGGTCTTCCCGGACTTCTCACCGAACCGGGAGACGGCACGCATCCTCGCCGGCCAGATCGGCGAGAACACCGGACTCACCCTCCGGCCCGAGGCCATCGACTACCGGGCCTATCTCACCGAGCTCCACACCACGCACCGCGAAGACTTCCGCCTCGTGCTGATGGCCTCGCCCTGGCCCGACCCGGTTGCCCTCCTGCTTCCCTTCACCCGCCGCCCAGCGGACCGGCTCCCCGGCGGACCCGCGTCGGCGTTCAAGGACACCGTGCACCGGGCCCTCGCCGCGGACGACCTCCAGGACCGGATCGGCCACTGCGCCCAGGCCGAACGGCTGCTGAGCACGACCGGCGAAGTCTGCCCGTTCGGACGGCTCAGGTCGGCCTCCCGGCTGCGCGTGAAGAACTACATCAGCCCGCCGTCCGGCTGGGCGGACCTGTCGGTGTGCGAACTCCCGCAAGACTGAGGACAAGCGATGGCAAAGATCAATTACCTCAAGGTCAACGAGCAGTACTGGGACTCCAACAGCGAGCTCTACCACGATGCCCACCCCGAGCACTTCGACGCCGACCGGCACCCCTCCTGGGGTATCTGGCACCTTCCGGAGAGCGACCTCAAGATCTTCACCGATGACCTCCCGGCCGGCTCCCGGATCATCGACCTCGGCTGCGGCATCGGGCACGACACCATCGGGTTCGCCCGCGCCGGATACGAGGCCTACGGTGTCGAACTCTCCTCCGGCCAGCTCTCGCGCGCCCTCGGCGAAGGAGCCGCGGGCTTCGTCCAGGCCGCGGCGGAGCGCCTGCCGTTCCGTTCAGGGGTCTTCGACGCGGCCTTCTGCGACCACGGCGCGTTCGACTTCTCCCCACCCCGGCGCCTGCTCCAGGAAGCCCACCGTGTGCTCCGCCCCGGCGGCATCCTCGGGCTGTGCACCTACTCCCCGCTCCTGCAGCTGTGCTTCGACAACCAGAGCGGCACGGTCGGCGAGCGCCTCGCGAACCCCTACGGCGACGCCCGGATGAAGTACGGCGGCGACGTGGTCGTCTTCCACTCCACCTACGCGCAGTGGATCGACATGTTCCGGGACTGCGGGTTCTCCATCGAGCGACTGGTGGAACCCATCGCCCCGGCCGGCGGCGCCACCTACTTCAAGGAGGCCCTCGACCGGAACTGGGCGGAGAAGTGGCCGGCGGAAGTGGTGTGGAAGGTACGCAAGGTCTGAGCCCGGGCTTCTGCGCCTGGGTCTCCGACCTCCGACCGGCATCTCTTGTTTCACGTGAAACAGCACGGCAGGGCGGGAGACTCTCAAGG
>NZ_JBHUQX010000656.1:0-3368 GCF_042674225.1 Streptomyces sp. NPDC056948 | reverse complement strand
GTCGCGAAGAACATGAACGCCTCGCTGGAGGTGCCCACGGCCACGTCCGTGCGCGCGGTCCCGGTGAAGCTGCTCTTCGACAACCGCATCGTCATCAACAACCACCTGAAGCGCGCCCGGGGCGGGAAGATCTCCTTCACGCACCTGATCGGCTACGCGATGGTGCAGGCCATCAAGGCCATGCCGTCCATGAACTACTCCTTCGCGGAGAAGGACGGCAAGCCGACCCTGGTCAAGCCCGAGCACGTCAACTTCGGCCTCGCCATCGACCTGGTCAAGCCCAACGGCGACCGTCAGCTGGTCGTCGCGGGCATCAAGAAGGCCGAGACGCTGAACTTCTTCGAGTTCTGGCAGGCCTACGAGGACATCGTCCGCCGCGCGCGCGACGGCAAGCTCGGCATGGACGACTTCACCGGCGTGACGGTCTCCCTGACCAACCCCGGCGGCCTCGGCACCGTCCACTCCGTGCCGCGCCTGATGCCCGGCCAGTCGGTGATCATGGGCGTCGGCTCCATGGACTACCCGGCGGAGTTCCAGGGCACCTCCCAGGACACCCTGAACAAGCTCGGCATCTCGAAGGTCATGACGCTCACGTCGACCTACGACCACCGGGTGATCCAGGGCGCCGCCTCCGGCGAGTTCCTGCGGATCGTCGCGAACCTCCTCCTCGGTGAGAACAACTTCTACGACGAGATCTTCGAGGCGCTGCGCATCCCCTACGAGCCGGTCCGCTGGCTCAAGGACATCGACGCCTCGCACGACGACGACGTCACGAAGGCCGCCCGCGTCTTCGAGCTGATCCACTCCTACCGGGTCCGCGGCCACGTCATGGCCGACACCGACCCGCTGGAGTACCAGCAGCGCAAGCACCCCGACCTGGACATCACCGAGCACGGGCTCACCCTGTGGGACCTGGAGCGTGAGTTCGCCGTCGGTGGCTTCTCGGGCAAGTCCCTGATGAAGCTGCGCGACATCCTCGGCGTGCTGCGCGACTCGTACTGCCGCACCACCGGCGTCGAGTTCATGCACATCCAGGACCCGAAGCAGCGCCGGTGGATCCAGGACCGCATCGAGCGCGCGCACACCAAGCCGGAGCGCGAGGAGCAGCTGCGCATCCTGCGCCGGCTGAACGCCGCCGAGGCCTTCGAGACCTTCCTGCAGACGAAGTACGTCGGCCAGAAGCGCTTCTCCCTGGAAGGCGGCGAGTCCGTCATCCCGCTCCTGGACGCGGTCCTGGACAGCGCGGCGGAGTCCCGTCTCGACGAGGTCGTCGTCGGCATGGCCCACCGCGGCCGGCTGAACGTCCTGGCGAACATCGTCGGCAAGTCGTACGCGCAGATCTTCCGCGAGTTTGAGGGCAACCTCGACCCGAAGTCGATGCACGGCTCCGGCGACGTGAAGTACCACCTGGGCGCCGAGGGCACCTTCACGGGCCTGGACGGCGAGCAGATCAAGGTCTCGCTGGCCGCCAACCCCTCGCACCTGGAGGCGGTCGACCCGATCCTGGAGGGCATCGCCCGCGCCAAGCAGGACATCATCAACAAGGGCGGCACGGACTTCACGGTCCTGCCGGTGGCGATCCACGGCGACGCGGCCTTCGCGGGCCAGGGCGTGGTGGCCGAGACCCTGAACATGTCGCAGCTGCGCGGCTACCGTACCGGCGGCACGGTCCACGTGGTCATCAACAACCAGGTCGGCTTCACGGCGGCGCCGGAGTCCTCGCGCTCGTCGATGTACGCCACCGACGTGGCCCGCATGATCGAGGCGCCGATCTTCCACGTGAACGGCGACGACCCCGAGGCCGTCGTCCGCGTGGCCCGGCTGGCCTTCGAGTTCCGCCAGGCGTTCAACAAGGACGTGGTCATCGACCTCATCTGCTACCGCCGCCGCGGTCACAACGAGTCGGACAACCCGGCCTTCACCCAGCCGCTGATGTACGACCTGATCGACAAGAAGCGCTCGGTGCGCAAGCTGTACACCGAGTCCCTCATCGGTCGCGGGGACATCACCCTGGAAGAGGCCGAGCAGGCGCTGCAGGACTACCAGGGCCAGCTCGAGAAGGTCTTCACGGAGGTCCGCGAGGCCACCTCGCAGCCGGCCGCCGCGGAGCCCACCGACCCGCAGGCCGAGTTCCCGGTCGCCGTGAACACCGCGGTCACCTCGGAGGTCGTCAAGCGGATCGCCGAGTCCCAGGTCAACATCCCCGACCACATCACCGTCCACCCGCGTCTGCTGCCGCAGCTCCAGCGCCGGGCGGCGATGGTCGAGGACGGCACGATCGACTGGGGCATGGGCGAGACCCTCGCGATCGGCTCCCTCCTGCTGGAGGGCGTCCCGGTCCGCCTCGCGGGCCAGGACTCGCAGCGCGGTACGTTCGGCCAGCGCCACGCGGTCATCATCGACCGCACCACGGGCGACGAGTACACGCCGCTGCAGTACCTCTCCGAGGACCAGGCGCGGCTGAACGTCTACAACTCCCTCCTCTCCGAGTACGCGGCGATGGGCTTCGAGTACGGCTACTCGCTGGCCCGCCCCGAGGCGCTCGTGATGTGGGAGGCGCAGTTCGGCGACTTCGTCAACGGCGCGCAGACGGTCGTGGACGAGTTCATCTCGTCGGCCGAGCAGAAGTGGGCCCAGACGTCCGGCGTGGTCCTGCTCCTGCCGCACGGTTACGAGGGCCAGGGTCCGGACCACTCCTCGGCCCGCCCGGAACGCTTCCTCCAGATGTGCGCCCAGAACAACATGACGGTCGCCACGCCGACGTCGCCGTCGAACTACTTCCACCTCCTGCGGTGGCAGGTGCACAACCCGCACCACAAGCCGCTGGTGGTCTTCACGCCGAAGTCGATGCTGCGCCTGAAGGCGGCGGCGGCGCAGGCGGAGGAGTTCACGACGGGCCAGTTCCAGCCGGTCATCGGCGACGCGTCGGTCGACCCGGCCGCGGTCAAGAAGGTCGTCTTCTGCGCCGGCAAGGTCTACTACGACCTGGAGGCCGAGCGTCAGAAGCGCGGCGTCACGGACACGGCGATCATCCGCATCGAGCGCCTGTACCCGCTGCCGGGTGCCGAGCTCCAGGCGGAGATCAAGAAGTACCCGAACGCCGAGAAGTACCTGTGGGCCCAGGAGGAGCCGGCGAACCAGGGTGCCTGGCCGTTCATCGCGCTCAACCTGATCGACCACCTGGACCTGGCGGTCGGCGCCGACGTCCCGCACGGCGAGCGCCTGCGCCGCATCTCGCGTCCGCACGGCTCGTCCCCGGCGGTGGGTTCCGCGAAGCGGCACCAGGCCGAGCAGGAGCAGTTGGTGCGTGAGGTGTTCGAGGCGTAAGCGCCCTCGCGCGTCGTACGTGACCGGGCCGCATCCCCGCT
>NZ_JBHUQX010000655.1:0-3369 GCF_042674225.1 Streptomyces sp. NPDC056948 | reverse complement strand
CGCCGACGCGATTCGTGACGACATACGCGCCTACGTGGTCGAGCACCTGCGCGACACCGAGGCGGTGCTCGTGGTCGACGAGACGGGCGATTTGAAGAAGGGCACCGCGACCGTCGGCGTCCAGCGTCAGTACACCGGCACGGCCGGCCGAGTCGAGAACGCCCAGGTCGCCGTTTATCTCGTGTACTCCGCCGCCCGCGGACACGCCGCCATCGACCGAGCCCTGTATATCAGCGGGCGGAGACTTCACGCAGCCATCGCGCATGCTGACGGACGCGCGATGCGTCCTCAGGGAAGTAGCTGGCCCAGTCCTCGTCCAAGGGAGTCCAGGCCGCTGGCTGTCCGCTCTCTGCGACCAAAGGCTTCGCAGCATCCACGATCGCGACGAACGACAACCCTAGGGTGGCCAGCCACTCTGGGTGATAGGACCGCACATTGGCCGCGGCAGGTTCCGGCAGCAGCTCCACCTCGATGCCGGTCTCCTCGAGAAGCTCGCGCTGCGCCCCCTCCCGGGGTGTTTCCCCCGGCTCAACGCGCCCGCCTGGCGGGACCCAACCGCGCCACCGGTGATGAACCAGCAGCACCCGAGCGAGGGCCTCGTCGAACACCCACACCTCTGCGGCGAGAGGCTCCGAAGGCCCCTCGCCGACGGAAGTCAGCCGCTGACCAGCGCCGTCGAACTCCATTTTCGCCAGCCGGACATCGGCGGCTGCGGCCTCTATCACCCGGTGGTCAAACGCATCACGAATCACCGGGACAACATAAGGCGACGGTCTGACACTGGGATTGCGCCGGACAACGTCCGACGTCGCGGCGTGGGTGTTTCTCTGGACGGCCGCCGGTCCGGGACTCGCAGGCCAGCGGCGGCAGCAGCGGTTCGATCAACGCCCACTCGCCGTCGAAGGTATCCGAGGGATAGCAGCGGCGCCGTGCCAACGGATCCCCCTCAAGGGCCACGGGGGCGGGGCCATCCCGCCGTCCGGGTGGCCCGTCGGCCAGGCGTCGATGTAGTCGGCGATCACATCGAGCGTGGACTCGACCGCTGCGGCTGGGACCGGCCGACGACGTCGCCGAGGTCACCGCGGCCCAGGTCCGCCGCGTGGTCGAGGACTCATCGACATGGGCCGCTGGCGCCCAGGTGACTGCGACATCCTCATTGTCTTCGATGCCGGCTACGACGCTCCGCGCATAGCCTATCTGTTGGAGGGGCTGCCGGTCGAAATCCTGGGGCGGATGCGCACGACTGAAAGGGCAAGCGGCCGCGGTGGGAACAGCCGGGCCGGCCGGCACGGTTGCATCGACCGAGGGACCGGCGCCGCACGGGCGGGAAACACGGAGATCACAAGGTCGTCCGCCCCGGCAGGATCCGGGCCCTGGAATCGCGGGATGCCCGCGGCGCACTCGGACCAAGACGTATTTCTGCAGGAGGACTGTTTGATGACTGACCGGCCCTTGACGCTCATGGCAGTACACGCCCACCCCGACGACGAGGCCACCGGAACCGGAGGGGTCCTCGCGCGGTACGCGGCGGAAGGCATCCGCACGGTTCTCGTGACGTGTACCGACGGCGGTTGCGGTGACGGACCGGGGGGTGTCAAGCCGGGCGTTCCCGGGCACGATCCGGCGGCGGTCGCCCTGATGCGCCGTCAAGAACTCGAGGCGAGCTGTGACGTCCTGAAGGTCAGCGATCTGGAGATGCTGGACTATGCCGACTCCGGGATGATGGGCTGGCCGAGCAACGACGCCCCCGGATCGTTCTGGCAGACCCCCGTGGAGGAAGGGGCGGCCCGACTCGCGGAACTCATGCGGCACTATCGACCTGATGTGGTCGTCACCTACGACGAGAACGGCTTCTACGGCCACCCTGATCACATCCAGGCCCACCGCATCACGATGGCGGCGCTGGAGATGACCGCGCTGACACCGAAGGTGTACTGGACCACGATGCCCCGCTCGGGGATGCGCCGGTTCGGGGAGATCATGCGCGAGTTTCATCCGGATATGCCGGAGCCTGATCCTGCCGAGGCCGCCGCGATGGCCGAGATTGGCCTCCCTGACGATGAGATCACGACGTGGGTGGACACCACCGCGTTCAGCGGTCAGAAGTTCGACGCGCTGGCTGCGCACGCCAGTCAGGGCGAGAACATCTTCTTCCTCAAGATGGGCAAGGAGAGGTTCGGCGAGTTGATGGGCATGGAGACCTTCGTACGTGTCCAGGACCCCACCGGCGCGGACGTACCCGAGAACGATCTCTTCGCCGGACTGCGCTGATCCACCCATCCGGAGCAGAGCCCGGGAAAGCTCATCAGGATGTTCGACCCCGACCGTCCACGACGCGCCGCACTCCGGGCAACTGGACGTCACGCCGGCCTGGACCGCCTCGGTCCTTACCCGCGCCCGCCGGAGCCGCCGCCAGTGCAGCGACCGGCACACCGACGAGCAGAACACCGCCGACGTCTTCGCCGAAGGCATCAGCGGACCACCACAATCCCGGCAAAGCCTCGGCACTGTGTCGTCGTCCGTGACCACGACCAGCTTCAGGCGAGGCACCCTGTCCCTGGGCATGCGGCCACCGTACGGTCGCCGACCACATCCGCCCAGCTCTCACCCATGGCTGATCAGCCAGAAGCGACAAGCCATGGGCCTGCACCGCAGCTCACTTGGCTTGTGATGCAAGAACCCGATACAGCTTCTAAACCACCGAGACCATCGCCAGCGCCTCGTTCAAGTGGTGTCCGGCGATTCCCTGCATGAACGCTCGGTCGGGGAAGTCCCCGTCGAGGAGCCGGAGCGGGCCTGCCGTCAGTGACAGGTGCTGGGTGAGCTTGTAGAGCGCGAACCGGTCCTCGTCGAGGCCCTCCACCGCCAACCGCTGGTACTGGCTGTCGGAGTGGCGTAGCTGCAAGAACACGTGCTCCCACTCGACATCGAAGTACAGCATCCCCTCGATGTCGATCACGACAGGGTTGCCGTCCCGGTCCACCAGTACATGGTCCAGTCCCAGCTCGCCATGGACGACCGAGTACTCGGCACGCGGTCGCACCGCCGCGGCGAGTTCCCGCAGCCGCTCCTCCAGCCTGCCGCGGGCGTCCGCGATCCTCCGGTCGCGGGACGCCGCTTCGGCGAGGCAGCGCAGCGCGAAGTCGAACGCGGCCTCCTCGCACGACGCCGCCCGGGACGTTCCCCCTCCATCGATCTGGGCCACCTTGCCGAACGACGACGCCCGATGGCATCGCATCGCCGCCAGGGCATCGGCGAGGCACTCCATCGTCGGCTCTGCCGCGCGCGGGTCGCGGTTGAACAGGTCCATCAGGTCCTCGCCGGGGAAGTCCTCCACGATCGCGAGGTCGGCGGGGTAATGGGTGCGGT
>NZ_JBHUQX010000654.1:0-3376 GCF_042674225.1 Streptomyces sp. NPDC056948 | reverse complement strand
GCCGAAGCTCCCTGGAGAAGGTCGCCGACGCCCTGCGCACCACCGCCGTGGAGCTCCTCGCCGCGGCCGACCCGGCGTGCAGCGTCGACGTCGTCCGAGCCGAGGGCGCCGAGCCGATGCCCCAGCCCCGGACCCGGTCGCTGGTGCGCGGCCACCACCAGATGCACGCCTCCGAGTTCATCGGCGACCATGACGCCGGCCGTGAATTCCAGCACCGCAACGACCAGTTGATGTACGTCGCCGACGGCGCTGTGGAGATCGAGGCGGAGGGCCGCGCCTACCGGCTCGGCCGCGGCGACACCCTGTACCTCACCGGCGGCGTACGGCACCGCTGGCGGGCCACGGAATCGGACACCCGCGTGATCGTCGTCGCCGTGGCCGAGCACATCGAGGCGGTCCGGGACCGGCCGCGCCGGTGAGGGTCGTCTCCCTGGTCCCCTCGCTGACCGAGGCCCTGGCCAGGTCCGCGCCCGGCGCCCTGGTCGGCGCCACCGACTGGTGCACCCATCCGCCCGGCCTGGACGTCGTACGCGTCGGCGGCACCAAGAACCCCAAGCCCGACCGGATCGTCTCCCTCGCCCCCGACCTGGTGATCGCCAACGAGGAGGAGAACCGCGAGCCCGACCTCGCGGCCCTGCGCGCGGCGGGCGTCGAGGTCCTGGTGACGGAGATCCGCGACGTGCCGGGGGCCTTCCGGGAACTGGCCCGTGTCCTGGACGCCTGCGGGGTGGCGGCGCGCCCGCGCTGGCTGGACGAGGCGGAGCACACCTGGTCGTCCCTGCCGCGGCCGGTGAACCGCCTGACGGCGGTCGTGCCGATCTGGCGCCGCCCGTGGATGGTCCTGGGCCGTGACACCTTCGCGGGCGACGTCCTGGCCCGCCTCGGTATCGACCACGTGTACGCGACGCACCCCGACCGCTATCCCCGTATCCCGCTGGAGGAGTTGCGCGCCGCGGCGCCGGACGTGGTGATCCTCCCGGACGAGCCCTACCGCTTCACCGCCGACGACGGCCCCGAGGCCTTCCCCGGCCTGCCCTGCGCGTTCGTCAGCGGCCGGCACCTCACCTGGTACGGGCCGTCGCTGGCCGAGGCGCCACGGGTGCTGGACCGGGCCCTGCGAGCAGCTCGCCCCTGACCAGCCCGCGTACAGTGCCCGCGGCGGCGGCGCCCCACGCGACGACCAGCACCGCGTACAGGACGACCGCCGGCCCTTCGTAGGCCATGAGCCCGGTGTGCCGGCCCAGGGCCCCGGCGCCCGTGACACAGGTGCCGACCGGGAAGGTGAACGACCACCACGTCATCGCGAACCGCATCCCGTGCCGCCGGGCGCGCAGCACATGGACGGCGGCGAGGCAGAACCACAGCAGCGCGAACCCCATCACCGGCACGCCGTAGAGCACGGCGAACACACCGAAGCCCTGGCTGTACGGGGCCGGTACGACTCCGGGGGCGGTGTCCGCGAACGCGCCGACGGCGGTCGTGGACTGCCCGAGCGGCCCCAGCACCAGGAACAGCGTGGGGGTGAGGGCGAGAGGCAGCGGCCCGCCGGTGAGCAGCCGTCCGAAGACCAGCGGCAGCATGACGAGCGTGGCGAGCAGACTGAGCCCGAACAGCGCGAAGCAGACCAGAAGCAGCGTCTCCCGGGCCTGACCGGGAGGCAGATGAGGAACCAGCAGCGGCCCGACGGCGGCCGACACCATGGGCGCGACCAGCGGCAGCAGCCAGACGGGGGTGGCCTGTCCCGGCTCGACCCGGTGCCGTACGGCCATCAGATACGGCACGGCGACGGCGGCGGCCAGCCCGAGAGCCGTACCGGCACTGAACAGCACGGCGTCGAGCGCGACGGCCGCCCGCACGCCGATCACGTCCCGGCCCACGGTGAGAGCACCGCCGCCCACGGAGAGCAGTGCCATGGCGAGACAGCCGTAGAAGGGGGCCGTCGCCGGGTCGAGGAGATGGGCGCGGGCCTGGTCCCGGTGGTGGACCCAGTGCACGGCCCGGGCCCCGAGCAGGGCCATGAGCAGGACGAACGCGAGGGCCCAGACACCGGCGAGCACGGGGCGCAGCCCGGGAAGGTGCGACGGCAGGGCGGCTCCGGCGGTGGCGACGACGGCGGTGCCCATGACGGTGGCGTACCAGTTGGGCCCGAGATGACGGACCGACACGGGGTACGCGAGGGGCTGGGCTGCGGTGACCATGACTCCACGGTCGGTCCGCCGGAGCCGTACCACCAGGGAGTATGCCTCTATGGCGACATAAGCTGGGTTTATGAGCAGGACGGATGAGCAGGGTGACGTGCCGACCGCCGGGACCGGGTCCCTGGCGCACCGGGTGCCGGATCTCGGCGGGCTGGAGCTGCTGTTGGCGGTGGCACGGCTCGGCAGCCTCGGCGGGGCGGCGCGGGAACTCGGCATCACGCAGCCCGCGGCGAGCAGCCGGATCCGGTCGATGGAGCGGCAGCTCGGCGTGGCGCTGGTCGACCGTTCGCCCCGGGGGTCCCGGCTGACGGACGCCGGTGCGCTGGTGACGGACTGGGCGCGGCGGATCGTCGAGGCGGCGGAGGCGTTCGACGTGGGGGCGCAGGCGCTGCGCGACCGCCGTGACTCGCGGTTGCGGGTGGCGGCGAGCATGACCATCGCCGAGTATCTGCTGCCGGGCTGGCTGCTCGCGCTGCGCGCCCAGCGGCCCGACACGGCGGTGTCCCTGCACGCCGGCAACTCGACGGTGGTGGCGGAACGTCTGCTGTCCGACGAGGCGGATCTCGGGTTCGTGGAGGGGCTGTCGGTTCCGACGGGACTGGACTCGGTGGTCATCGCCCACGACCGGCTGATAGTGGTCGCGGCCCCCGGCCACCCGTGGGCCCGCCGCCGACGGCCGCTGGCGGCGGAGGAGTTGGCGTCGACGCCGCTGATCCTGCGCGAGAAGGGTTCGGGCACGCGGCAGGTCCTGGACGCGGCGTTGGGGGGACTGGCCCGGCCGCTGATCGAGTTGTCCTCGACGACGGCGGTCAAGGCGGCGGCGGTGAGCGGGGCGGGGCCGTCGGTGCTGAGTGAACTGGCGGTGCGGGAGGAGCTGGCGATGCGGCGGCTGGTGAGTGTGCCGGTGGAGGGGGTGGCCCTGGCCCGGGATCTGCGGGCGGTATGGCCCACGGGGCATCGGCCGACTGGCCCGGCCCGGGACCTGCTGTCGCTGACGCGGGGATAGTTCTCGCCCCCGCCGCCCCTACCCGTCCCATCTTCCAGGGGGCTCAGCCCCCTGGACCCCCGATCGGCCTGAACGGCCTCGTCCTCAAACGCCGGACGGGCTGAGGGGGCGAGCCCGGCTTCTTGGCTGACCGTGTCGGGTGGTGGGGGGGCATAGGCCGGGGGTCCAGGGG
>NZ_JBHUQX010000653.1:0-3388 GCF_042674225.1 Streptomyces sp. NPDC056948 | reverse complement strand
CCACCGGAGAGCCGGTGGCCACACTCTGGACGCCTCGGGGCTGGACACGACAGGCACGTTAGGCGGTTTCGGAGGACCGGGTCCACCGGTTTTCCTCCCGCTCTCCCCGGGCGGCGGTCACGGCCGCGTTCCCCCGGCCCCCGCCGCGGTGGACGATCACGACGGCCGCGAGGCAGACGGCCAGCCCGAGGGCGGTCTGGACGCCGAACGGCTCACCGAACATGAGCGCGCCCCAGACGGCCGTGACCGGGGCCATGAGGAACATCAGGGTGTTGACCTCGGTGACGCCGGAGCGCTTCAGAATGAGCCAGTACAGCCCGTACCCACCGAACGTGGACAGGCCCACGAGCCAGACGACCGCCACCCAGAACGCGCCCTCGGCCGGCGGTGCGGCGGCTCCGGTGCCCAGCGCCAGCGCGGTGAAGAGGACGGCGCTGGTGGCGCAGTGGACGGTCAGCGACACCGAGGGGGCGACCCGCGAGCGGGACCGGCTCTCCAGGAACGTCGCCGCGACCAGGGACAGCATGCCGAGCAGCGGAATGGCGTACGCCCACCAGGCCACGTCCGTGCCGGCAGCGGCGTCGGCCAGGGTGACCACGGCGACGCCGCTCAGCCCCAGGCCCAGCCCGATCCACTGCCGGCCCGAGGCGTAGCTCCCGAGCAGCGGTCCCGCGAGGGCTCCGGCGACGAGGGGCTGGACGCCGTCGATCAGGGCCGTCGTGCCGCTGGAGACGCCGAGTTGGATGGCGTAGTAGACGCTCAGCAGATAGCCGCTCTGCGACAGCACGCCGATCACGGCCTGCCGGGTCACGTCCCGGGCGGTGAGTCCTCGCCACGCAGACCGTGTGAGGACGGCGACGGCGACGAGGACGACGGCCAGCGGCAGGAACCGCCACATCAGGACCGTGAGCGCGGACGCGCTGCCCGCACCGAGCTTGGCTCCGATGAACCCGGAGCTCCAGCACAGGACGAAGGCGAGGGAGAGCAGGATGTTCACGACATCACAACCAATAGACAGATCGGTTTACCCGTTCGCTCTCGACTATACAGATCGGTATACTCGGGTGCCATGGGTACCACCGCGGAGAACCCCCGCCGGATCACGCTGACGCCCGCCGCCCGCCGCGCCCTTCAGGCCGCCGCGCGGCTGTTCTACGAGCGCGGCATCCACGCCGTCGGGGTCGACCTCATCGCCGCGGAGGCCGGGGTGACGAAGAAGACCCTCTACGACCGGTTCGGCTCCAAGGAGCAGATCGTCGTGGAGTACCTCGCCGACCGTGACGAGCGCTGGCGGGCCTTCCTCGGCGAGCGCCTCGACGCGGCCGGGCCGGACCCACGGGAGCGCGTGCTGACGGTCTTCGACGCCTCACGCGCATGGGCGCGGGACAGCAGCCCCAAGGGGTGCAGCATGGTCAACGCCCACGCGGAGATCAGCGACCCCGCCCACCCGGCCCACTCGATCATCACCGGCCAGAAGCAGTGGATGCTCGCCCTGTTCACCCGCCTCGCCGCGGACATCGCCCCGGACGAACCGGCCGGTCTGGCCCGGGCGTTGATGCTGCTGCACGAGGGCGCGCTCGTCGCGCACGGCCTCGGCATCTTCCCGGACGCCATCGAGAACGCCCGCGAACAGGCCCGCGCGCTGCTCGCGTAGCGGACGGAATCTGTCCTACTCGGTCCCTACGGTGGTGCCATGACCACCTCCGACGGCACGGCCCCGCTCACCTTCGCCACCGTGGCCGACCTGGACTCCTGGCTGACCGCCCACCCGGCCCCGCATCCCGGCCTCTGGGTCAAGGTCGCCAAAAAGGGTTCGGGCATCCCCTCCGTCAGCGCCCCCGACGTCAACGACGTGGCGCTGTGCCACGGGTGGATCACCGGTCAGCGCAAGGGCCTCGACGGGTCGTACTACCTCCAGAGGATCACCCCGCGGCGCCCCGGCAGCCTCTGGTCCATGGTCAACGTCCGGCGGATCGAGGAACTGACCGCCGCCGGACGGATGCGCCCCGGCGGACGCGACGAGGTGGCGTCCGCGCAGGCGGACGGCC
Source organism: Streptomyces sp. NPDC056948 (assembly GCF_042674225.1). NCBI lineage: Bacteria > Bacillati > Actinomycetota > Actinomycetes > Kitasatosporales > Streptomycetaceae > Streptomyces > Streptomyces sp. NPDC056948. The sequence goes on along the minus strand of NZ_JBHUQX010000653.1, from coordinate 1,340 downwards.
GATGGGACGCGGCCTACGCGTCCCAGCAGGAGGCCGAGGTCCCGGAGGACCTCGCGGCGGCGCTGGCCCTGAGCCCCAGGGCCGCAGCGGCCTTCAAGACCCTCGGCCGGACGGACCGCTACCTCACCATGCTCGGCGTCCTCCGCGCCCGGACACCGCGGAGCCGGGCAGCACAGGTGACCGCGGCGGTGGCGAAGCTGGAGGCCGACGGGCGGGAACCGGTGAACCCGACGGGAGTTGCTCCATCGCCCGGGCGCGGGCCCGCCGCCGGGTGAGCCGACCCCACCGCACGACCACAGGCCCGGTGCCCAACGGCACCGGACCCGTGAACTGTCCTGTTGCTGTCGAGGGGCGGGTCAGAGGGTGGACGCCGCCGAGGCTATGGCGGAGGCGAACGTGGAGACCTCCGTGTAGACGCCGGGGGCCTCGGGCCGGGCGCAGCCCTCGCCCCAGCTGACGATGCCGACCTGGATCCAGGCGCCGGCGTTGTCCTTGCGGAACATCGGGCCGCCGGAGTCGCCCTGGCAGGTGTCGACGCCGCCCGCGTCGAAGCCGGCACAGATCTCCTCGTTCGCGACGAGGCCGCTGTACAGACCGCCGTAGGCCTTGCACGCGGCGTCGCTGACGAACGGCACGGTCGCCTTCAGGAGGTAGCGCTGCTGGGAACCGCCCTCACGGTTCGCACCCCAGCCGGCGACGGTGAAGTCACCGGTGTTGTACTGCGAGGTCGTGGCGATCTTCAGGGTCGGCAGATTGATCGGCTGGGCGAGCTTGATGAGAGCCCAGTCCTTGCCGGTGCCGTTGTAGCCGGGCGCGCGGAGCACCTTGGTGGAGCGGACCTGGACCCGGCCGCTCGTGGACTGCAGGTCGACGACCCCCGCGGTGGCCGTGATGCTCGTGTTGTTGCCCGAACTGCCCACGCAGTGCGCGGCCGTGAGCACGATCTGCTGGGTGTAGAGCGCGCCGCCGCAGCCCATGGACAGCCTGACCATGAACGGGAACTCGCCCTGCGCGGCCCGCGTCCCGCCGACGACGGGCGACGGCGCGGCCTGCGCCGAGGTGACGGGCTGAAGGCTGGCGATCGCGAGCGCGGCGGCGCCGACGACCGTGCATCTCTTGAGGGCCGTGAGAAGTCTCTTCAACGTGATGCCTTCCGTGGGGGGTTGACCTGGGGAGATGTGCAACCGAAGCATCCGTTTGACGAGCTCATGTCAGCAGCAGGGGCAAAAAAACGTCCATGTGCTGGCATGGACCGGTCAAAATTCTGCTGCTGGATTATGAGAACGCCGCGAGTCCTCGCACAAGAGGCCCGATTCGGCCACGCCGCACGGAGTCGCCCC
>NZ_JBHUQX010000652.1:0-3395 GCF_042674225.1 Streptomyces sp. NPDC056948 | reverse complement strand
CCCCTCGCCCTTCCGGGCGGGGGGCCGTTGACGTACAGACGTCGCCCCAGTCGGCTGACACACCGTCAGGAGGCAGGTATGCGGCTCGGTCTCGCACTCGGCTACTGGGGCCGCGGCCCCGCCCCCGACCACATACCGCTCGCGCGGGAGGCCGAACGGCTGGGCTACGACTCCGTGTGGACGGCGGAGTCCTGGGGCTCGGACGCGTTCACGCCGCTCGCCTGGATCGCCGCCCACACCTCCACCATCAAGCTGGGCACGGCGGTTGCCCAGATGGCGGCCCGTCCGCCGACCACCACCGCGATGCAGGCGCTCACCCTCGACCATCTCTCCGGCGGCCGCATGACGCTGGGCCTCGGGCTGTCCGGCCCGCAGGTGGTGGAGGGCTGGTACGGCCGCCCGTTCCCGAAGTCCCCGCTCACCGCCACCCGCGAGTACGTCGACGTCGTACGGCAGGTGCTCCGCCGCGAGGCCCCGGTCGAACTGTCCGGCCGCTTCCACTCCCACCCGTACCGGGGCCCGGACGCCACGGGCCTGGGCAAGCCCCTCAAGCCGATCACGCATCCGCTCCGCGCCGACCTGCCGATCCTGCTCGGGGCGGAGGGCCCGAAGAACGTCGCCCAGACGACCCGGATCGCCGACGGCTGGCTGCCGCTGTACTGGTCGCCGACCCGGCCGGAGGTGTACGGCCCGGCCCTGGCCGGCCTGCCCGAAGGCTTCCTCGTCGCGCCGATGGCCCAGGCCCGGGTCTGCGACGACGTCGCCGAGGGCCTGCTGCCCGTCAAGATGATGCTCGGCTTCTACATCGGCGGCATGGGACACGCGGCCCGCAACTTCCACGCCGACCTGATGGCACGCATGGGCTACGAGGAAGAGGCCCGCCGCATCCAGGACTTGTTCCTCTCCGGCCGCCGGGAGGAGGCCGTGCTCGCCGTCCCCGACGCCTTCGCCGACGAGATCTCCCTGGTCGGCCCGCGCGAACGGATCGCGGAGCGACTGGAGTCGTGGCGCAAGGGCCCGGTGACGGACCTGCTGGTGCTCAGCCCCGACCGCCACACGCTGCGCGTACTCGCCGAGTTGAACGCCTGAGCGAATCCCCGGGTTTCATCCGGAGTTCAAGGGCAATCCGAATGACATGTCCCCTCGATATCGCAACGGTGCGAATCAGGCCGGCACGATCGTCGCGGTCGTGGCCGACGTCATGGCTCTCATCCTGGGTCTGTGGATCCTGATGTACCTGCTGGACGCCAACCAGGCGAACAGCTTCGTCCAGTTCATCCACGACGCGGCCCGCTGGCTCGCAGGCTGGTCCCACGACCTCTTCACCTTCGACGAGGCCTGGGCCCGAGTGGTGTGCGGCTACGGCTTGGCAGCGGTGGTCTACCTGTTCGTGGGCCACGCGATCGCCAATCGCGCACACCGGCACTGAGTCTTCTGGGGGCGCGGGGCTGTGTCGACATGCGGCTCCGCCGCGTGGGCGCGATCAACCGCACACAACCCGCGCCCCGCCACCAGGCACCGACCACCCGAGTTCTCAGGCGCAGCAGTCCGAGTCCAGCCCCACGGGCAACTCATACCCACCGAACACCTGGCACGTGGCCTCATGCCCACCCAACGCGGCCACGGCCAGCAACAACGACCCCGCAGTCCACGAGGTCAACTCCCGCGGCCAGATCGCGTCGTCCTCGAAGACATAGCCCGTCCAGTACAGACCGCTCTCCGCATCGCGCAGATGCTGGATCGACTGCAGCACCTCCAACGCCCGGTCGGACTCGCCCATCGCCCAGAGCGCGAGGGCGAGTTCCGCGGACTCGCCCCCCGTCACCCACGGGTTGGGCACGACGCACCGCACCCCGAGCCCCGGGACGACGAACCGTTCCCAGTCCTCCTCGATACGGGCCTTCGCCTCGGCCCCGGTCAGCGCACCCCCCAGCACCGGGTAGTACCAGTCCATCGAGTACCGGTTCTTGTCGAGGAACCGCTCCGGATGCCGTCGTATCGCATGCCGCAAGGCACCCGCCGCCAGCTCCCAGTCCGGCTGCGCCTCTTCCCGCTGCTCGGCGATCGCCAGCGCGCACCGCAGCGCGTGGTGGATCGAGGAGCTGCCCGTCAGCAGGGCGTCCGTCGTCTCCGTGCCGTCGTCGTCGCGCCGCCAGCCGATCTGCCCGCCCGGCTGCTGCAGGCGCAGTACGAACTCCACCGCCGCGTACACCGTCGGCCACATCCGCTCCAGGAACGTGTCGTCGCCGGTGGAGAGGTAGTGGTGCCAGACGCCCACGGCGATGTAGGCGACGAAGTTGGTCTCCCGGCCCCGGTCGGTGACGTCGCCGAACTCCCCGTCGGCGTAGGCCGCGTACCAGGAGCCGTCCTCGTTCTGGTGCCGGGCCAGCCACAGGTAGGCCCGCTCGGCGGCCTCGTGCTCGTCGGCCGTGTCGAGGGCCATGGCCGCCTCGACGTGGTCCCACGGGTCGAGGTGGTGCCCCCGGAACCACGGGATCGCACCGTCCTCGCGCTGCACGCCGAGGATGCCGGCGACGGTCTCGGCGGCCTGCCCGGCGGTGAGGACCCCGGGCAGGACCAGATGTTCCGTCCGGGGAGTGGTCACTGGGCGTCCGCCCCGGTGCCGGAGAGACGCGGCAGGTGCGGCTTGGTCGCGTACGCCACGAAGCTCTTGCCGATCAGCGGGTTCAGCGCCTGCTCGGCGACCCGGGTGGCCAGCGGCTTCTTCATGATGTCCCAGACTAGGAGCTTGTGGTACGCCCGCACCGGCAGCGCCTTGTCGTTGTCGACGCCGAACGCGCACTTCAGCCACCAGTAGGGCGAGTGCAGCGCGTGGGCGTGGTGGGTGCCGTAGGGCTTGAGGCCGGCCTCGCGTATGCGCGCCAGGAGTTCGTCGGCCTTGTAGATGCGGATGTGGCCGCCCTCGACCTCGTGGTAGGCGTCGGACAGGGTCCAGCAGACCTTCTCGGGGCCGTAGCGCGGGACCGTGATGGCTATGCGGCCACCGGGCTTGAGGACGCGCACCATCTCCGCGAGGACGCCCTTGTCGTCCGGGATGTGCTCCATCACCTCGGAGATGATGACGACGTCGAAGGACTCGTCGGGGAAGGGCAGCGCCAGGGCGTTGCCCTCCATGGCCGTCGCGGTGGCGCCCTCGGGGGCCTCGCCGGCCTCCTTCATCGCCGCGAACCACTTGGCGACCTCGCGGATCTCCTCGCCGTTCTGGTCCAGCGCCACGACCTGCGCGCCGCGCCGGTAGCACTCGAACGCGTGCCGGCCGGCACCACAGCCGAGGTCCAGGACACGGTCGCCCGGCGCGAGCGGGAACCGGGAGAAGTCGACGGTCAGCACGAGGCCCTGCTTTCGGAGTTGACGCCTTCTACATCTGTGGGGGC
>NZ_JBHUQX010000651.1:0-3404 GCF_042674225.1 Streptomyces sp. NPDC056948 | reverse complement strand
CTCGTGTGTCCGCTGTCGTTCCGCCGTCTTGACCTCAAGCAAAGTCGAGGTCCTAGCCTGCCGGGCAAGTGATCGATATCTGGGGCAGGAGCGGGCGGCGATGATTCTCGTGACCGGTGCGACCGGGAACATTGGAAGGGCTCTGCTGGGGGAGTTGAGCCTGAGGGGCGCCGCGGCTGTGCGGGGTCTGACGCGGGATGCGGGACGGGCCGCGTTTCCTGAAGGGGTCGAAGTCGTCGAGGGCGATCTCGCCCGGGCGGATTCCCTGAAGGGCGCGCTGGCGGGGGTGCGTTCGCTGTTCCTGCTGTCGGGGACGGGAGCCGAGGAGGAGGTTCTCGCGGCTGCCCGGCAGGCGGGCGTGGAGCATGTGGTGCTCGTGTCGTCGATCACCGTACAGACGCATCCGCACCTGCCCGCGGCCGGCGAGAACCTGGCCGTCGAGCGGTTGCTCAAGGACAGCGGCATGGCCTGGACGGTCCTGCGGCCGACGCAGTTCGCCTCGAACACCCTGTGGTGGGCGCAGTCGATCCGCGAGGAGGGCGTCGTCCGGGCGCCGTACGCGGACATCGGGCTTCCCGCCGTCCACCCCGCCGACATCGCCGCGGTCGCCCGTGCGGCGCTGACCGAGCCGGGGCATCGAGGGCGGACGTACGCACTGACGGGGCCGGAACGCGTCACCGTCCGGCAGCAGGTCGCGGCCGTCGCGGCGGCTCTGGGGCGGGAGGTGACCCTCGTCGAGATCAGCCCGGAGGAGGCACATCGGCAACTGGCCTCCTTCATGGGGGACGAGACCGCGAACGCGGTGCTCGACCTCATGGGCGGGGACGTCAACGACGAGTTGCTGACGGTGCGTGACACGGTTGCGCAGGTCACCGGTTCCGCGGCCAGATCCTTCCGGCAGTGGGCAGCGGAGAACGCTGCCGCCTTCCGCTGAAGCGGGCCACGTACGTACGAATTATCGGGCGTGACCTCGTGACGTGCCAGGCCGATGAACCGGTGGACGCAGTGTCCGATCTGACGTCGAACCGATGAAACGAGGACCGGGGCATGAGGAACGAGCGGGAGCGGGTTGTGGCGCGTTGTCTGGCCGGGGCGGTCGCGGTACTGGCGGTGTGCTGGCTTCCGGCGGGGGCCGCGCACGCCGACGAGACCAACACGAACTCGCACAACGGCCACCGGTTCGGCCTGCTCAATGTCAGCACCGGCCAGGTCGACGACCCGGCGGAGGACGTGCTGGAGCACACGCTGCTGTTCGGTGACGGGTACGCCTGGAACTGAGCCGGCAGGACGTCTATGGGCGGCCGGGGTCCGTATCGCACATGGGTGCGGTGCGGGCCCCGGGCCGTCTTTCGTGCCGAGCGACTCCGGTCGCCCGAGGATTCGGGAGTCCGGTCAGGTGCTTGTCAGGGTCCTGTGGAGCGACAGCAGTTCGTCGGTCGTGGCGCGGTCGGCGGGGCGTAGGGGAGCGCGGACCGGGCCTGCGGGGAGGTTCAGTTCGGTGAGGAGCGCCTTCGTCGTGACGGTGCCCGGCAGGCCTGCCGACATGATCGCCTCGATGAGGGGGGTGGCCCGCTGCTGGAGGCGGGCCGCCTGTGTGGTGTCGCCCGCGTCGAAGGCGTCCAGGACCGCTCGTAGGTGGCCCGGGATCGCGTTCGCGACCGTGCTGACGTAGCCCGTGCCGCCCACGGCGTACAGCGCGAGATTGTGCTCGTCGCAGCCCGCGTAGTACGCCAGGTCCGTGCGGGCCAGTACCTTCTGGGCGCCCAGGAAGTCGTACGAGCAGTCCTTGACCGCGACGATCCGGGGGTGTTCGGCGAGGCGGAGGATCGTCTCGGGTTCGACGCGGGTGCCGGTGCGGATCGGGATGTCGTAGAGCATGAGCGGGAGTTCGGTGGCGTCCGCGATCTCGCGGAAGTGTGCCTCGATCGCGTCCTGCGGGGGTCTGCTGTAGTACGGCGGGATCACCAGCAGGCCGTCCGCGCCCGCCTTTTCGGCCTCCCGGGCCAGGGCGACGGTGTGCCTTGTGTCGGCGGTACCGATGCCCGCGACGATCGACGCCCTGTCGGTCACGGCCTCGCGGACGGCGGCGATGAGTGCCGACTTCTCGGCGTCCGTGGTGGTCGGGGATTCCCCTGTCGTGCCGGAGAGTACGAGGCCGTCGCAGCCCTGTGCGACCAGGTGGATGGCGAGGCGCTGGGCGCCGTCCAGGTCCAGGGTTCCGGTCTCGGTGAACGGGGTGATCATGGCGCAGAGGGTGCGGCCGAACGGTGACGTCGTCATGTCAGTAGTGTCGGCGGGATGATTGTGTAGCTCCACTTAAATTTGCTACCAGGTATCGGTGAGTTTTGCTTCGAGGTTGCGGGGGTGGGCCGGGGCGGGGGCCGGGGTCGTCGCCGAGGCGGGGCGCAGGGGTAGTGGGGGGTGGTTCGGGTACTCGGGGGTTCCTACTTCGAGAGGAGGCGGAACACTGTGACCGGGACCATGGAACATCGGGTCGTGCACGACGAGCACCACTCCGTGGGCGAGCTCGTCGGACAGGCCGCGGAGCAGGTCTCCCTGCTCGTGCGGCAGGAAGTGGCTCTCGCCAAGGAGGAGCTGGCCGAGAAGGGGCGGCGTGCGGGGCGTGGCGGTGGGCTGCTCGGTGCGGCGGGTGCCGTCGCCTATGCCGGGTTCCTCGCGCTGGCGGGTACGGGGGTTGCCGCCCTCTCGCTGGTGCTGTCCGTGTGGGCCGCGGCGCTCATCGTGACGGGGGTGCTGTTCGTCATCGCGGCTGTGCTGGGTGTGGTCGGCCGGGGGCAGCTGCGTCGGGCCACGCCTCCTACGCCTGAGGAGGCTCTCGGCAGCGTGAAGGCGGACGTGGAGGAGATCAAGGAAAGGGCGCATCGATGACGGACGCGACGGGTGGGGCCAAGGGGCCCGATGAGCTGCGGCGGCAGATCGAGCGGACCCGCGGTGAACTCGGAAACACCGTGGAGGAGTTGGCGGGGAAGGCGGATGTGAAGGGGCGTGCGCGGGCGCGGGCGGCTGATCTCCGGGACAAGGCCGGGGCGATGACGGTGCAGTTGCGCAGTAGTGCGGTGCAGGCGGGGCATACGGTGCAGGACAGGGCGACGCATGCGGGGCCTCGGCCGGTGCGGAGTGCTGTTCAGGCCGGGATGCGGCATCCGCGGCCGGTGCTGGTGGTGGGGGCGGCTGCGGGGGCGGTGGTGGCTGTCGGGGTGTTGCGGCGGAGGCATCACGGGCATCGCTGAGTGGCGGATGCCCGCGGCGGCCTGTGCGGCTTTGGCGGGGGTGTGCGTCGCGCCTGCGTCGTGGGTGTGGGTCGGGGCCGTGTCGGGGGGTGTCCGTCCTCGGAACGGCGCGATGGGGTCGGATACCGACTGACTGTCCGTTGACGCGCCAAC
>NZ_JBHUQX010000650.1:0-3416 GCF_042674225.1 Streptomyces sp. NPDC056948 | reverse complement strand
GAACAGGAGGCCGCCCGCCTCATCGCCGCCCGGCACCGCGCCACCGCCAAACCCATCGTGGTGCAGTCGATGTACCCCGAGTCCCCGAGCTGCCGCACGCTCGCCGCCGCCGGCATACCGGTCTTCGCCGCCACCGAGGACGCGGCCCGCGCCCTCGCCGCGACGGCTCCCGCCGGACAGCGCACCGGGATCACACCTCTTCCCCGGCCGGCATCCCCGCTGCGCGAGAGCGGCTACCTGGAGACCCGCAAAGCCCTGGAGGAAGCCGGACTGGCCTTCCCCGCCGCCCGTGAGGTCCACGACGAGGCCGAACTCCTGGCCATAGCTGAGGAGTTCGGAGGGCCGTACGTCCTCAAGGCGCTCCACCTCCTGCACAAGTCCGACGCCGGGGGAGTGGCGCTCGGCCTGGCCGGACCCGGCGAACTGCTCGCCGCCTTCCGCGAGATGCACGCCCGGCTCGGCGCCTCCTCCTACTCCGTGGAGGCCATGGCCGACCTGACCGACGGCATCGAGCTGATCGTGGGCGTCAACCAGGACCCGCGCTTCGGCCCCGTCGCCATGGTGGGCCTGGGCGGAGTGTTGGCGGAGGCACTGCACGACGTCGCCTTCACCCTCGCCCCCGTGTCCGCCGACCGGGCCGAGAGCCTGCTGCGCGGACTGCGCACCGCCGCCCTGCTCGACGGGGTGCGGGGCAAGCCGCCCGTCGACGTCGTCGCCGCCGCGAAAGCCGTCGAGACGATCACGGCCTTCGCCGCCGCCCACCCGGAGATCGCCGAGATCGAGGTCAACCCCCTTCTCGTACGCCCCGACGGCGTGCTCGCCCTCGACTCCCGAGCCGTACTCGCCTGACCCACTGGAAGAGGCCCCCATGGACATGCGCTACACCCCCGAGCAGGCCGACCTGAAGCGTCGCGCCGCCGACTACGCACGGCTGCTCATGCGGTACGAGGACCAGTCCGAGCAGGCCGGCGGACCCCTGCCGCAGCAGCTCGTGACCGAACTGACCCGGGCCGCCATGGACGCCGGCGTCTACGCCATCAACATGCCCGCCGAGTGGGGCGGCGCCGGACTCAGCCTCCTCGACCAGGTCATCGTCGAGGAGGAATTCGGGAAGGTCACCAACTGTCTGTGGGACATCCCCTGGCGGCCCGCCAACGTCCTGGCCTACGGCGACGAGCGGCAGCGCGAGAAGTATCTGCTGCCGGTGATCCGCGCGGAGAAGTTCGACGCGTTCGCCGTCACCGAGCCGGGCGCGGGATCCGACCCGTCCTCCGGCACCTCCACGGCCGACCGCACCGACGGCGGCTGGGTGCTCAACGGCGAGAAGTGGTTCGTGACCTGCGGCGACATCGCCGACTTCCTGCTGGTGCAGGCGGACGCGGGCCCCGAGCGGCAGCCCACGCTGTTCTTCGTGGACCGGGCCGCGCCCGGCGTCGAGATGACGCGGATCCCGCACTTCATGCACTCCGCCGTCAACGGGCATCCCGAGTTCACCTTCACCGATGTCTTCGTGGCCGACGAGGACGTGCTCGGCGGCGTGGGCAACGGCTACGAGCTCACCAAGGAATGGTTCACCGACGAACGCCTGATGATCGCGGCCCGTACCGTCGGCGCGGCCGAGCGTGCTCTTCGACTCGCCCGTGACTGGGCCGTGGAGCGTGAGCAGTTCGGGGCGCCCATCGCCTCGTACCAGCTCATCCAGGGCATGCTCGCCGACTGCGCCGTGGACATCGCCGTCAACCGGGCCTACACCCACCAGGTCGCCTGGGAGGCCGACCAGCCGGGCACCGACCGCAAGACGCTGCACGCCAAGGCCTCCACCGCCAAGCTCGCCGCCAGCGAGGCCGCCGGCCGGGTCGCCGACCGCTGTCTGCAGATCTTCGGCGGCCGGGGCTACGACCGCACCTATCCCGTCGAGCGCATGTACCGAGAGCTGCGCGTCGACCGGATCTGGGAGGGCACCTCCGAGATCCAGCGGCTGATCATCGCCAACGAACTCATCAAGCGCGGCACGCGCGCCCTTGCCCTGCCCACGCCCTGACTCCCTGCCTTCATCACCTTCATCAGCGAGGACTCCCATGGACTTCCGCCTCACCCCGCGCCAGGTTCAGCTCAAGGCCGACGCGCGTGCCCTCACCGACTTCATCGCCACGTACGAGACCCAGTGCGAGGAGGACAACGGCCTGCCCGCCGACGCGCACGCCAAGGTCCGTGACGCCGTCCTCGACGCCGGACTCCAGGCCGTCAACATGCCCGCCGAGTGGGGCGGCGCCGGACTCACCATCGCCGAGCAGGCCACCGTGCAGGAGGAACTGGGGCGGCTCACCGGCGCCCTGTGGGACATGGTGTGGCGGCCCGCCAACGCGCTGCGCTTCTGCACTCCCGAGCAGCGTGAGCGGTTCCTGATCCCGGTGATCAACGGTGAGCGGCGCGACTGCTACGCCGTCACCGAGCCCGGCGCCGGGTCCGACCCGCAGAACCTCGCCACCACCGCCACCAAGAACGGCCAGGGCTGGGTGCTCAACGGCGAGAAGTGGTTCGTGACCGTCGGCGACCACGCCGACTTCATGATCGTGCTCGCGGCGGCGGGCCCGGAGGGCGCACCCACCCTCTTCCTCGTCGACAAGGACACCCCCGGCATCGAGATGACGCGCGTCCCGCGCTGGATGCACACCTTCGTGTACGAGCACCCCGAGTTCACCTTCACCGACGTCCAGGTCGGCGAGGACGCCGTCCTCGGCGGCGTCGGCGAGGGCTACGACATCACGCGCTCCTGGTTCACCGAGGAGCGCCTGATGATCGCGGCCCGCACGATCGGGGCGGCAGAGCGCGCGTTGGAACTGTCCCGTGACTGGGCCGTGGAGCGGGAGCAGTTCGGGGCGCCGATCTCCTCGTACCAGCTGATCCAGGGGATGCTCGCCGACTGCGCCGTGGACATCGCCGTCAACCGGGCCTACACCCACCAGGTCGCCTGGGAGATCGACCAGGCCTCGGCCGAGGACCGCAAGACCCTGCACGCCAAGGCGGCCATCGCCAAGCTCTCGGCGAGCGAGGCCTCGGGCCGGGTGATCGACCGGTGCCTCCAGATCCACGGCGGGCGCGGCTACGACCGCTCGTACGCCGTCGAACGGCTCTACCGCGAGCTGCGCGTGGACCGCATCTGGGAGGGCACCTCCGAGATCCAGCGGCTGATCATCGCCAACGAACTCATCAAGCGCGGCTCGGGGGTTCTGGACCTGCCCAGCGCGTGACCCGCACCGCCGCGGACCAGAGAGAGGGATACGGATGACCGACATCAAGCGCGTGGGAGTCGTCGGCTGCGGGCTGATGGGCGCCGGCATCGCCGAGGTCTGCGCACGGGCCGACGTAGCGGTCACGGTCGTCGAGCGCGACGCGGAGGCGGCCCGGGCCGGCCG
>NZ_JBHUQX010000649.1:0-3435 GCF_042674225.1 Streptomyces sp. NPDC056948 | reverse complement strand
GGTAAGGGCGGCGGGGGCGAATCAACCCAGCCCTTCCGCCACCCCAACCGCGGCCGAATCCACCGCGACAAGCCCCTCACCTTCACCTTCGACGGCACTGAATACCAGGGCTGCAAGGGCGACACCCTCGCCTCCGCCCTCCTCGCCAACGGCGTCATCCAGACCGGCACCAGCATCAAACTGGGCCGCCCCCGCGGCATCTTCTCGGCCGGCGTCGAGGAGCCCAACGCCGTCATCCAGATCGAGGCACCTTTCCCCGAGCCGATGCTCCCCGCGACGACCGTGGAGCTCTACGACGGCCTGGTCGCGAGCAGCCTCCCCGGCCAGGGCCGCCTCGCCACCGAACCGGACCCGGCCCGCTACGACGCCGTACACGCCCACTGCGACCTCCTGGTCGTGGGCGCGGGCCCGGCCGGCCTCGCCGCGGCGGCAGCCGCCGCCCGCTCGGGTGCGCGTGTCATCCTCGCCGACGACCAGCCGGATCCCGGCGGCAGCCTCCTCGGAAGCGGCGAGCACCTCGACTGGGTGACCGGGTCGACCGCCCACCTCGACGCCGCCCCCGACGTGCGGGTCCTGCGCCGCACCACCGTCTTCGGCTACTACGACGACAACCACCTCCTCGCCGTCGAGCGCCGCACCAACCACCTCGGCGCCGAGGCTCCGGAGCACGTCTCCCGCGAACGCGCCTGGCGCATCCGCGCTCGCCGCGTCGTCCTCGCCACCGGCGCCCACGAGCGCTCGCTGGCCTTCGCGGACAACGACCGCCCCGGCGTGATGCTGGCCGCCTCGGCCCGCGCCTACGTCAACCGCCACGGCGTCCTGCCCGGCCGTCACGCGGTCGTCTTCACCACCAACGACAGCGCCTACGCGGCGGCATTGGACCTCGCCGCGGCCGGCGTGGCCGTCGAGGCCGTGGTCGACACCCGTCCCGAGCCGGGGGAGTGGGCCGAGCGCGCCCGGCGGGCCGGCATCGAGGTGCTTCCGGGCCACGCCGTCACCGCCGCCGAAGGCACGCCCCGTCTCACCGCCGTGACCGTCTCCCCGTACGGGGAGACAACAGGCCGACGGGAGTTCGCCGCCGACCTGCTCCTGGTCTCCGGCGGCTGGAACCCGGTGGCGCACCTGTTCAGCCAGTCCGGCGGCACGCTCCGCTACGACGAGACGCTCGGCAGCTTCGTCCCCGACACCTCCCGCCAGGCCGTCGAGGTCGCGGGCGGCGCGAGCGGTGTCTTCGACCTGGCCCGCGTCCTCGCGCAGGGGGCCGCCGCCGGGGCCCGCGCGATCGAGGCCGAGGGCTACACCGCCGAGGCTCCGCGCCTGCCCCGGGTGCCCGTGCACCCGCACACGCCGCCCATGCAGATCTTCGCCGTCCCGGGTCGCGAAGGCGCCCCGCGCTTCGTCGACCTGCAACGCGACGTCACCGTCGACGACCTGGCCCGGGCCACCGGCGCCGGAATGCGCTCGGTCGAGCACACCAAGCGCTACACCACGGCCGGCACCGCCAACGACCAGGGCAAGACCTCCGGGGTCCTGGCCGGCGGCGTCGTCGCCGAACTGCTCGGCGTGGACATCTCGGCGCTCGGCACGACCACCTTCCGGCCCCCGTACACCCCCGTCTCCTTCGCCGCCCTCGCCGGCCGAGACCGCGGCGCGCTGAGCGACCCGGTCCGTACGACCGCCCTGCACGAGTGGCATGTCGCGCACGGCGCCCTGTTCGAGAACGTCGGCCAGTGGAAGCGCCCCTGGTACTACCCGCAGGACGGCGAGGACATGGAGACGGCCGTGCTGCGCGAGTGCGCCGCCGCCCGCGAGGGCGTCGCCTTCATGGACGCCTCCACTCTCGGCAAGATCGACGTCCAGGGCCCGGATGCCGCCGTCTTCCTCGACCTGCTCTACACCAACATGATGAGCACCCTGAAGGTCGGCATGATCCGCTACGGCGTGATGTGCCGCCCCGACGGGATGGTCTTCGACGACGGCACTGTCATCCGCCTCGACCAGGACCGCTACCTGCTCACCACCACGACGGGCAACGCCGCAGCCGTGCTGGACTGGATGGAGGAGTGGCTCCAGACGGAGTGGCCCGAGCTGAGGGTCCACTGCACCTCCGTGACCGAGCAGTGGGCCACCGTCGCCCTGGTCGGTCCGAAGTCCCGCGAAGTGCTCGGCTCGCTCGCCCCCCGACTCGCCGTGGCCAACGACGACTTCCCGTTCATGGCATGGCGGGACACGACGGTCGCCGGCATCGGGGCCCGGGTCTGCCGGATCAGCTTCTCCGGCGAACTCGCCTACGAGATCAATGTGTCACCGTGGGACGCCCTCGCCCTGTGGGAGGCGCTGTACGAGGCCGGCGCCTCGTACGGCATCACCCCGTACGGCACGGAGACCATGCACGTCCTGCGAGCGGAGAAGGGTTATCCGATCGTCGGCCAGGACACCGACGGCACCGTGACGCCGCAGGACCTCGGCATGAGCTGGGTGGTGTCCAAGAAGAAGCGGGACTTCATCGGCAAGCGGTCCTACGCCCGTGCGGACACCTCCCGCCCGGACCGCAAGCACCTGGTCGGCCTGCTCCCGGAGGACCCGGGCGCCTTCCTCCCCGAGGGCACGCAGCTGGTCGCCGGCAGTGTGCTGCCCGCGCCGCCCGTCCCGATGCTCGGCCATGTCACGTCCAGCTACCGCAGCGCGGCCCTCGGCCGGACCTTCGCCCTCGCCCTGGTCAAGGGCGGCCGGGACCGCATCGGTGAGCGACTCTATGCCCCCGTGGGCGACCGGCTGGTCCCGGTGACCGTCGCGAGCCCCGTCCTCTACGACCCCGAGGGAGCCCGCCGCGATGGCTGACACCGTCCTGACCGCCCCGCTCCGCAGCCCTCTGTCGCACGCCGCCGGCCGGCTGGCCGCCGCGACCCGCACCTCCGGGGGCGCGATCAGGCTGGCGGAACTCCCTTTCCTGACCCAGGTCAATGTGCGTCTCGACCCCAAGGGAGCGGCCGCGGACGCCGTCGGGCCGGCGCTGGGCCTGCAACTGCCCGTCGAACCCGGCACCGTCGTCCGTGCCGGGGAGCTGACCGCGCTGTGGCTCGGCCCCGACGAGTGGCTCGTGGTGGGCCCGCCGGGCGGTCAGCAGGACCTGGAGAGCCGGATCCGTGAGGCCGCGGGTGACGAGCCCGTGTCCGTCGTCGATGTCTCGGCTCAGCGCACCGCGCTGCTCGTCGCGGGTCCTCGCGCCCGCGACCTGCTGGCCCACGGCTGCTCGCTGGATCTGCACCCGCGCGTCTTCGGCCCCGGCCGCTGCGCCCAGACGACCCTGGGCCGCACCCAGGTCGTCCTGGTCGCCCGTGACGAACCCGGAGGCGGGTTCTGGGTGCTGGTCCGTTCGTCCTTCGCCGGCTACCTGACGGACTGGCTGCTGGACGCGGCTGTGGAGTGGACCTG
>NZ_JBHUQX010000648.1:0-3475 GCF_042674225.1 Streptomyces sp. NPDC056948 | reverse complement strand
GCGCCACGGTGCCGGCCCCCGGATGCCTCGTCGCTCTCCTGGTGCCTATCGTCGCCGTGCTGATCGCCGCCCTGGTGCTCATGGTCATGCACCACCGCCAGCAGCGTGCGAATGAACGAAACGAGTCAGAAGCCCTGAACAGGACCGCAGCCCTGGCCCGGTCGTACGCGCGTGACGTGATGGCGGTCTCGCCATATCCTCCTGGCCAGGAAGCCGTGCGCGGCATCGGCCAACGGCACGACGGCAGGCTTACCTCCTACGCACGGTCGGAAGGCCAGCTGGCCACCACCGTCCGCTTCTTCGGGGAGTACGAGGACACCACCATGTTCGGCACCTCATACTCACGGGCCTATCGCTGCTATTCCATCGTGTTTCGTGAGGACGCCGCGGGCGATCCGCAGGAGGAGGCAACCCGGCTTGAGAAGTGCGATGCCGACTGAGCGCGCGGCCAGTGCCGGGCACCACCGCGGACGCCCACGCCTGGCGCGCATCCGGGCTGAGCCGGCACTGCGAGGGTGTGACCGTGCTGGGCGACGGTGCCTATCTCAATCCTCCGCGACTGCCGCCAGCGCGGCGACGGCCTCCATCACGCAGTCCAGGCCGTCGCCCACATGCACAACCTCGCCATCGCCTCATGAGCAAACAACCCCGATCACGGGCTCCGATCTGCCCGAACACGGGCTTGTGCAACACGCTTTAAGAGTTGTCCCGTAAGCGGAGGTCCGCGGTTGGGGGCTTCAGAGGAAGATCAGCGGGACGCCCTTCTCGACGCAAGGCCGCAGGACGCCAGCCAGTCGGTTGGCGTCCTCGATGTGCTGCCGGAGGAGTTGGTCGCCGTCCTCTCGTGCCCACTGGTCGGCGATGGTCTCCAGCCGGACCAGTATCGACACGCACTCGTCAGGCGAAAGGTCGTCACCGCCGGCATCCGGATGATCGAGGAGTGGCTCCAGAGCGGTGGACACCTCACTCCACGGTCGCTCGCCGCCGAAGCCTCGCATCTCGGAGAGGACGAACCCCTCGGTCTCGGCCAGACGCTGCCGGAACGCGGCAAAGCTACTGTAGGACCAGGAGACATCCGGACTGCTGTTGTCACCGTCGCCCGGGAAAAGAACCAGCCCCATGTGCCCTCCCTGCTTGCCGAGGACCCAGAAGATGATCTTGGCGTGACTGCACTCACACCCTGAGACGCCTCAAGAGCGCCGGGTCGGTCCTGAAATCGGCTCGTGCCCGACATCGCCAGCCCACCCCGGGCCGTCTCCTTGCACTTCGCGATCACGCGGACGGATCCTGCTGACTCGTAGGGCCCGGCGGGTAGCGTGGCCGTTGCCTTAACGGAGTTTCGCGGATACCAATAAGGACAATCCCGACCGTCAGGTCCGACTGTCGTTCCTCGGGTAGTTGCGCGACGTCGGTCCGGGCGTGTTCACGCCGCCCGCTCCGAGATATCGGCCGCGATGCGCAGACAGCCGCCGCGGCGACGCCAACGATCCCGCTGTCTGGCGCTTGCTCGGAGCGTCGTGGTCGGACCGCTGTGGGGTCTTACAAGATCTCGACGGTCCCGGGCGGAACCGGTCCCTCGCCCGCGTAGGTGGCGCTCAGCGGCGCCGACGGCGCGTCGTCCTCGGCGAGCGTCAAGCTGGGCCAGGGCCTGGCGAGGGTGGCGTCGTCCAGGGTGATGCCGAGGTGGTCCAATACGAGGGCCACCGCGGGCGCCATCCCGGCATCCTCGCCATCGTGTGCGGCGAGCGCCGCTTCCACCCGGTCCCACCAGGGGCCGAACGGTTCGGACCGGGTGTGCTCCATGCCGGGCTCGAAGTACTCGACGCACTCGCCATCACGCCAGTACTGGAAGACGTCGATTCCCTCGGTCGTCGCCAGGCTGTACGTCTCGGTGCCCCGAGACAACGCCGCGAGCGATTCCCCCTCAAAGCCGATGCCACCGTCCTCCTCGACGCAGAAGGCCCATTCACCGATCCTCCCGGACCGCAGCAGGGAGACCGTCCCATCGCCGGAGTCGCCCGAGACCAGCTCCGAGGCCGCGTCCCAGTCGAGCAGGTGTGCCTGGTCCGGGTCGGCCCCGTACCGGGTGAAGACCTGCTCTGGGCTCAGGCCGCGGGTAAAGGTGACGCACATCCAGGCCACTGCCCAGCGGAGCGAGCCATGTCCGCGTCTGACTTCATGTCTTGCCTCCGTCGTTCACCTCGGTACCGCTTGCCGGGCTGCCTGATGGCCGCGGAGGTTATTGCAGCAGAAGTGTTAAGGCCCCAGCCCAGGTGTCGGGCGATCGCCCGGTGCGAGTGGCCCTGCGTGAGCAGCTCGTCGTGGACTTGGGCCGCGGCCGATCACCTGACGCTCTCCTGGCAGGCCGCGTACGGGCTGCACCGTGACAGCGGGGCCAACGGCCTGCCGGAAGTCACTCCGAACGCGGATCGGCCGCCAACCAAAGCTGACGACCAATCACGAAAGATCGAGGTCAGAAGCCCTTGACGCTCCACTTGAGCACGTCGGACGCAGTGGGACCAATGAACTGCCACAGGGTGAGGTAGACGCCCTTGCCCAGGGAACCGCCCTTGGGGGTGACGGCCTTGCCGTGGCTGTTGCTGATGGTGCCGTTGTACGGGAAGAATTTCTGGGACTCAGCAGCGGAATTGCAGGTCCACAGTGTGAGGAGCGCCCCGTCGGTCGAGGACGCGTCGCCCTGAGGGGTAAGGCACTTCCCACTCACCTTGTGGACAAGGCGACCGTTCTGAAAGGCCCACCTCTGGCTCTCGGCTCCCGTGCAGTTCCAGACGGTCACGATGGTGCCGTTGGCAGTGCCTTCGCCCTGGGGCGTGGCGCATACGAATCCTGGCTCCGTGAAGTTGGACATCCATCCCCAGCCGCCGACCTCCTTGCCGGCGTCCGGGTCGATCGAAAAGACGACGCGACGCCCCACTCCCGACGTTGCCAGCGCTTCGTTGAGCCCCCACAGCCGGCCCGCCTGGGGCGCCCAGGACAGCCCCTGAGTCAGGCTCGGTGCCTGCGTGAGAACGTGCGGGGCCTGACCGGGCTGAGCCACATGGATGCACGAGTAGCCGGCGGACCACGTTTCGGGGCAGTCACCGCTCATGTAGAGATTGGTGCCGTCGGACGCGATCCCCTGCACCTTGAACACCGGTGTCGTATAGCCGGCGACTGCGTTGGCGGGCTGGGGGAGAGCCGCGCTCAGCGGCCCCAGGGGCCACCGGTAGATCCTGCCGCCCGCGCCACCGAGGTGCTCCGCCGAAATGAGGTGCTGGCTCTGGCCGTCGATACTCAGACTGCTCAGGCAGATCTTGTTGTCATTGCTGGGGCCGCAGGCACGCGGATCGGTGGTGATGTCCGCGGTCTTGTAGCGGGCGACCATGGGCAGAGCCCAGCGATGGTAGCGAGCTGAGGCGACTCCACCGCTGATTCCGGTGGAGCCGCTTTCGGTAGTACCCATCCTCCAAAGGTG
>NZ_JBHUQX010000647.1:0-3476 GCF_042674225.1 Streptomyces sp. NPDC056948 | reverse complement strand
GGACGCCGCGGGGGCGGAGAAGGAGCGGCGGCGCCGGGACCGGCTGTCCCGCCGCTGGCAGCGGGACATCCGCTGGAGCCCGTACGCCTTCGTGTCTCCGTTCTTCCTGTTGTTCATCGCGTTCGGCCTGTTCCCGCTGATCTACACGGGCTGGGCCTCGCTGCATCAGGTGGAGCTGACCGCGCCGACCGACATGAACTGGGTCGGGCTGCGCAACTACACCCGGATCTTCGACGACGACTTCTTCTGGAACGCGGCGAAGAACACCCTGACCATCGGCATCATCTCCACCGTCCCGCAGTTGCTGATGGCGATGGGCATCGCCCATATCCTCAACTACAAGCTGCGGGCCTCGACCTTCTTCCGGGTCGCGATGCTCGCGCCGTACGCGACGTCGATCGCCGCCGCCTCGCTGGTGTTCGTGCTGCTCTTCGGCCGTGACTACGGCATGATCAACTGGGCGCTGGACTTCGCCGGCATCGACCCGCTCGACTGGCAGAACGACAAGTGGCCCTCGCAGATCGCCGTCTCGACGATCATCATCTGGCGCTGGACCGGCTACAACGCGCTGATCTATCTCGCCGCGATGCAGGCGATCCCCCAGGATCTGTACGAGTCGGCGGCCCTGGACGGGGCCAACCGCTGGCAGCAGTTCATCCATGTGACGCTGCCGTCGCTGCGCCCGACGATCCTGTTCACCTGTGTCGTCTCGACGATCGGGGCGAGCCAGGTCTTCGGCGAGCCGCTGCTGTTCGACGCCAACAAGGGGACCTCCGGCGGCGCGGAGCACCAGTTCCAGACGCTCGGCCTGTATCTGTACGAGCAGGGCTGGGTCGCCCAGCATCTGGGCCGTGCCTCGGCGATCGCCTGGACGATGTTCCTGATCCTGATCGTCATCGGCATCGTCAACTACGTCATCTCGCGCCGGCTGCGCGCCAGTAGTTAAGGAGTGGTGGCCGTGACGACGACTGTGACGCCCCCCGACGTGCCGCCGCCCGGTGCGCCCGTGAAGGAGTCCAAACGCCCGCGCCTGCCGAAGTCGGCCCGGGCCGGCGGACAACTGCACGGCGGCCCGATCGCCTACGCGATCCTGATCGTGTTCACCATCGTGTCGCTGTTCCCGCTGGTGTGGACGGCGATCGCCGCCTCGCGTGACAACCAGCGGCTCGCCGAGACGCCGCCGCCGTTCTGGTTCGGCTCCGGCCTGTTCGACAAGCTGGAGATCGCCTGGAAGGACGCCAACCTCGGCGAGGCGTTCCTCAACACCACGATCGTGGCGGGGGTTTCGGCGGCCACCATCGTCGTCCTGTCGACGATCGCCGGTTTCGCCTTCGCCAAGCTGCGGTTCAGGGGCCGCGGCGCGCTGATGCTGATCGTGATCGGCACGATGATGGTGCCGCCGCAGCTCAGTGTGATCCCGCTGTACATGATGGTCGCCAAGCTCGACTGGACGGACCAGTTGCAGGCGGTGATCTTCCCGTCGCTGGTGAGCGCGTTCGGTGTGTTCTTCATGCGGCAGTACCTGATCCAGGCGCTGCCGGACGAGATCATAGAGGCCGCCCGGGTCGACGGGGCGAGCAGCTGGCGCGTGGTGTGGCACGTGGTGTTCCCGGCGGCGCGGCCGGCGATGGCCGTGCTCGGCATGCTGACGTTCGTGCAGACCTGGAACGACTTCATGTGGCCGTTCCTGGTGCTGACCCAGATGGGCAACCCGACCGTGCAGGTCGCGGTCGCGGGCCTGGGCCGCGGGTACACCCCCGACCAGTCCCTGATCATGGCGGGCGCGCTGCTGGGCACGCTGCCGCTGCTGCTGGTCTTCGCGATCTTCGGCAAGCAGATCGTGGGCGGCATCATGCAGGGCGCCGTGAAGGGCTGACGCCCTCGTCCGTTCTCCAGGGGGCCGGATCAGTGCCGCTCCGGCCCCTGTTCGTGAACTCCCTTTCCCCCCTCCACCCGTCGCCTCTCCACGACCCCCAATGGGAGCGCTTCCATGCCTGACTCCGAGAACTCGGCCACCCCGGTGACCTTCCCTCCCGCCTTCGTCTGGGGCGCGGCCACCTCCGCGTATCAGATCGAGGGCGCGGTGCGGGAGGACGGCCGGACGCCGTCGATCTGGGACACCTTCAGCCATACGCCGGGCAAGACGGTCGGCGGCGACCACGGTGACATCGCTGTCGACCACTACCACCGCTACCGCGAGGACGTGGCGATGATGGCGGACCTGGGCCTGGGCGCCTACCGCTTCTCCGTCTCGTGGTCGCGGGTGCAGCCGACCGGCCGGGGCCCGGCCGTCCAGAAGGGCCTGGACTTCTACCGCCGGCTGGTCGACGAGCTGCTGTCCAAGGGCATCAAGCCGGCCGTCACGCTCTACCACTGGGATCTTCCGCAGGATCTGGAGGACGCGGGCGGCTGGCCGGAGCGCGACACGGCATACCGCTTCGCGGAGTACGCGCAGATCGTCGGTGAGGCGCTGGGCGACCGCGTCGAGCAGTGGATGACGCTCAACGAGCCGTGGTGCAGCGCGTTCCTCGGCTACGCGTCGGGTGTGCACGCCCCGGGCCGTACGGATCCGGCGGCCTCGCTGCGTGCCGCGCACCATCTGAACCTGGCGCACGGGCTGGGCGCGTCGGCGCTGCGGTCGGTGATGCCGGCCCGCAACCAGGTCGCGATCGCCCTCAACTCCGCGACCGTGCGGCCGCTTTCACAGGACCCGGCGGATCTGGCGGCGGCCCGGAAGATCGACGACCTGGCCAACGGGGTCTTCCACGGCCCGATCCTGCACGGCGTCTACCCGGAGTCGCTGTACGTGGCGACGGCGGGCCTCACCGACTGGGACTACGTCCTGGACGGCGATCTGACGCTGATCAACCAGCCGCTGGACGCGCTGGGCCTCAACTACTACACGCCCGCGCTGGTCTCGGCGGCGGACGCGGCGGCGCAGCGGCCGCGTGCCGACGGCCACGGGTCGAGCGACCACTCGCCGTGGCCGGCCGCGGGCGACGTCGCCTTCCATCAGACGCCCGGTGACCGCACGGAGATGGGCTGGACGATCGACCCGACCGGGCTGCACGAGCTGATCATGCGCTACACCCGGGAGGCGCCGGGCCTGCCGCTGTACATCACCGAGAACGGCGCGGCCTACGACGACAAGATCGACTCGGACGGCCGGGTGCACGACCCGGAGCGGGTCTCCTACCTCCACGGCCATCTGTCCGCGGTCCGCCGCGCGATCACCGACGGCGCGGACGTGCGCGGCTACTTCCTGTGGTCCCTGCTGGACAACTTCGAGTGGGCGTACGGCTACGGCAAGCGCTTCGGCGCGGTGTACGTGGACTACGCGACGCTCCAGCGGACGCCGAAGTCCAGCGCCCTGTGGTACGGGAAGGCGGCGCGCACCGGGGCGCTGCCGCCACTGGAGCCGGCCGCTTAGGCCGCCCCTGGGGGAGCGGGGAAGGGGCGCGGCACCCGACGGGGGG
>NZ_JBHUQX010000646.1:0-3480 GCF_042674225.1 Streptomyces sp. NPDC056948 | reverse complement strand
CCTCCGGGATCGCCCGGCACCGGTAGGTCCCCAGAGCGAGCTCCGCCGTCACAGCAGGCTCCCCACCACGGCGGCCTGCCCGGCGACGAGCTCCTGGACCAGCACGGCGACGTCCTCCAGGGCGAGGCCGGCCGTCTCGGCGAGCGTGGCCAGGTCCACGGTGCGGCCGTCGACCAGCGGGCGCAGCACCGCCTCCGCTGCGGGAGCGAACTCGTACACGGTGCCGGCGGCGGACAGCGTCACCGCGTCCTCGCCGGCCTCCAGTACGGCGCGGGCAGTCGTGAGTCGTACCCGAAGGTGCGGATCGGCGGGGAGCCCGTCGATGTAGGGGAGGCTCGGGACCATCCGGCCGACGGCCTGGCCGTCAATCGCGGCCCTGTACCGGGCGATCAGCCCGGGGTCGTCCAGCAGTTCGGCAAGCCGCTTGCGCATCCCGTCCACGGCGTCGGCCTGGACGTCCGGCCGGGCGAGGAGTGGCAGGTCGCGGCGCCAGTCCTCGTGCGCGAGCAGCTGCTCGGACACCCACGCCATCAGGTCGGTCGCGGTGTGGGCCTGCAGGCCGCAGGTGACGTGCAGGGAGCGCACGCCCTGGTCGGCGCACACGGCGTGCCACACGCCGCGCGGCACGCACAGCAAATCCCCGGGGAGCAGGACCAGGTCGGCGACGGGCTCGGCGGGTGCCTCGCCGGGGTCCTCGATGTCGCGGTAGAGCGGGAACGGGCGGGTGGTGCCGTAGATCTTCCAGGGTTTCGCGCCGTCCAACTGGACCACGATCGTGTCGTGGTCGTCCCAATGGATGCCGAACCCCTCGGTGCTGGTCCACGACGCGTACAGGTTCGCCTGCACCCGGGTGCGCAGATGCCGCTCGATCGCTTCGGCGAGGCGGGCGATCGGCGGGTGGAGCTCGTCGACGCTGTCCGACGCGAGCGAGGCACCCTCCTTCAGACGAGCGTGCAGTTCGGCCGGGTGCAGGCGGTGCCACACCGTGTGTCGGCGCGTGGCCTCCGGGGCGGTGTAACCGCCGACCAGCAGCGTCTCGCCGTCGCGGGACAGGCGCATCCGGGGCGGTTCCAGGCGGTGGGCGGCCAGGATGTGGTTGAGGTCGTCCCAGGTCATCAGCCCGGCGATGTCGATCGCGCCGGGTACGTGGCGGTATTCGCGGTGCAGTGCTTGGGCGAGGAAGTCCTCGCCCAGGCACGCCGCGATGGACTCATCCGTCATCGCGTCAGGGCTCCCGATCCGTCAGTCGTTGCCGTCGCTGCGGCCGGTGCCGCCGCCGTCCGAGGGGACGGCGTTGCGGCCCCGGGCGGCGACGATCTGCCGGCGGGAGCGGACCAGGCCGCTGGACGTGGTGGGCGGGGGCTGGGCGGGACTGGGCATGGGTCCTCCTCCTGATCGGTCGGCCGGGCCCTATCGGCGCGGCCGCGCACACCTCCAGTACAGCCACCGAGAAGGCTGGCGATAACCCCGTCATGGGCCCCCACGGTGGGTAGGGTCAGTGGGCTGACGCTTCGTCATTCCACGAGATTCAGGGGGACTTGTGGACGACTTACCGCCGTCGCCTACCCACGTGCCGCACCACCTGCTGGACGACCCGGCATTCGTGCGGGCGCTGCGTGAGCGGGACTTCACCGTCGTGTTCGCCCTAGTCCACGCCGCCGGTGTCTCCTTCAACCGGATCGCGGAAGCGTGCGCGCTCAAAGCCGAGCGCGTCAGCCAGATCGCCCGGGGCACCGGCTCGGTCACCGCGCTGGCCACCGTCGAGCGGATCGCCGTCGGACTGCGCATTCCTGGTGCCTTCCTGGGGCTCGCTGCGCAACCCTGGGAGGACACCGCCGTCCTCAGCACGGAGTCCCGCCATGGAGATGACCCGATGAAGCGCCGCAACCTGCTGCGCGGCGCGCTGGCCGCCGGCCTCACCGCTCCGGCCCTCGCCGCGCTCACCGCCGCCCGCACCGACGTCGACCAGACCCTCTCCCCCGACGCCCCCCCCCAGGACCTCGCCGACCTCGAGGCCGCAGCCGAGAGCTACGGGTACGGCTACCACGGACAAGCGCCCACCCGCGTCCTGGCCGACCTGGTCACCGACTTCACCACCCTGCGCCCGATGCTCGCCGTCCCGCAGCCCGCCCCGGTACGGGCCAAGTTGTGCCGGACGGCCGGGCAGATGGCCGGGATGACCGCGATCGTCTTACACGACCTGGGCAGCCGCCAGCAGTCCCGCGCCTGGTTCGCCACCGCCGCCCGGGCCGCCGCCGAATCCGACGACAACCAGCTCTACGCCTGGGTCCGGGCGCGCGAGGCGATGGTCCCCCTCAACTACGGCGCCCCGAAGACAGCAGCGGACATCGCCGACCAGGCCCGGCGGGCCGCCGGCACCCGGCCGACCGTCGCTTCGACACTGGCGGCCGCCGTCGCCGCCCGCGCCTACGCCCTCAACCACCAGAGCGAGCAGGCCCGCGCCGCGCTCACCGCGGCCGACGCCCTCATGGACCGGCTCCCCGAGGAGCAGCGGTCGGACACGTGGCTGACGTACGGCGAACAGAAGCACCACGTCCACCTCAGCCACGCCTTCATCGCACTCGGCGACACTCGCCGGGCTCGGGAAAGCCAGCAGCGGGCGCTGGAGCTGTCCGCGCCGACCAGCACCATGACCCGCACCCTGCTGCACATCGACGGCCGCGGCGTGTGCTCGCCACGACGGCGACAGCGAAGAAGCCTGCCGCCGTACGGTCACCGCGCTGACCGCGCTGCCCGGCGACTACCGCACCGGCCTGGTCCACCGCCGCGCCCGGGACCTGTACGAAGCGATCCCCGCCCAGCGCCACCGCGAACACGCCGTATGCGAACTGCGAGACGTCCTCGCGGGCTGAACAACGGACCGCCGAACTGCCACGCAGGAAGTCACCGCCACGACGGGGGTACGGCGCGCGCGTTGTCGGAGAACCCCTACCGCGTCCTGCAGTGGCTGCGCCGAAGCCCCGCCGCCCGTCTCTTGGAGCGCCTGGTCCTCGATCCTGGAGCGCTAAACCATGAATCCCTCGACACGCTGCCACAACGGGCTGGCACCGCCTACGTGCGCGGGTTACTCGTCACCGCCAGCATCCTGCCGCCACGCGATGAGAATCTCGCCCTGCTCACCAACTGGGTCGCGCGGACCGTGGCCGAACTCCCAGCGCGGCACGCCAATCTCATTCGTCCGTTCGCCGAGTGGCACATCATCCGCGACGCCCGCCGACGCTCAGCCCGCGGGCGTTACACCTACGCCGCGCACAAAGGCGACTGCGGCAACGTGCTCGCCGCCATCGACTTCCTGAACTGGCTCGACTCCCAGCACCTGAGCCTCCGGCGACTCCAGCAGCCGCACCTGGACATTTGGGCGACCGACAGGCCAACCCTGCGCTCCCGTTCCATCCCCTTCCTCCGCTGGAGCACCGCACGACGCCTCTGCCCGCCCGGTCTGAGCATCGAGCACCCGAC
>NZ_JBHUQX010000645.1:0-3494 GCF_042674225.1 Streptomyces sp. NPDC056948 | reverse complement strand
GTGGCGCTGTTCCCGGCGCCCGTGTGGGGGTGTTGGCGGGCCGTTTACTTTTCAAGGAGCGGGCCCGCCTTTGCGTGGGTGAGAGGATCCTGGGGTGAGTGACGAAGTGGCGGCCGGTCGCATTCGGGTGCGGCTTGATCTGTCGTACGACGGGAGTGAGTTCTCCGGGTGGGCCAAGCAGGCCGGGGGGCGGCGGACCGTGCAGGGGGAGATCGAGGACGCGCTGCGGACCGTGACGCGGTCGCGGGAGACGTACGAGCTGACCGTGGCGGGGCGTACCGATGCCGGGGTGCATGCCCGGGGGCAGGTCGCCCATGTCGATCTGCCGCGGGAGGTCTGGGCCGAGCACCATCAGAAGCTGCTGAAGCGGCTCGCAGGGCGGCTGCCCCGGGACGTACGGGTCTGGGCCCTCAGAGAGGCGCCCAGTGGCTTCAACGCCCGATTCTCGGCTGTCTGGAGGCGGTACGCGTACCGGG
The DNA here is from genome assembly GCF_042674225.1 of Streptomyces sp. NPDC056948. Taxonomy (NCBI): domain Bacteria; kingdom Bacillati; phylum Actinomycetota; class Actinomycetes; order Kitasatosporales; family Streptomycetaceae; genus Streptomyces; species Streptomyces sp. NPDC056948. Next base: position 3,018 of record NZ_JBHUQX010000645.1, on the reverse strand, counting down.
TCACCGACAACCCCGGAGGCGTCGACCCGCTGCTGCGCAGCCATGTGCTGTGGCACGACTGGCCGCTGGACGTCGACGCCATGAACGAGGCCGCGCGGCGGCTGCTCGGGGAGCACGACTTCGCCGCCTACTGCAAGAAGCGGGAGGGCGCGACGACGATCCGTACGCTCCAGGAGCTGAGTCTCGTGAAGGGCGACGACGGGATCATCACCGCGACCGTGCGGGCCGACGCCTTCTGCCACAACATGGTGCGCTCGCTCATCGGGGCGCTGCTGTTCGTGGGCGACGGGCACCGGCCGCCGGACTGGCCGGGGAAGGTGCTGGCGGCCGGCGTCCGGGACTCGGCCGTGCACGTCGTACGGCCGCACGGGCTGACGCTTGAGGAGGTCGGCTACCCGGCCGACGAACTGCTGGCCGCGCGCAACAAGGAGGCGCGGAACAAGCGGTCGCTGCCGCCGGCCGGGTGCTGCTGACGGCTATTCGCCGGCCGCGGCCGATGCCTGGGCCTCGCCGCGGCGGCGGATCTGGTTGAACGTGAACTGCTGGAGGTTGTCGCCGGTGGCGAACACCTCGGTGTCCTTCTCCGTCACGTCCTTGCCGTTGGTGAAGCCGGCGTTGGTGAAGTAGGCGTAGCGGCCGTAGGAGTTGCTGGTCGTGCGGCAGAACCCGGCCTCGCAGAAGGGCTTCACGCCGCCGCCGGCGAGCGACTTCACGAAGCTCTTCTTGTTGGTCTGGGTCTTGGCCTTGAGGGCCTGCGCCTCGGTGTCGAAGACGGCCACGCCGACCGTCACCGCGATGCCGTCCTTGGAGTAGGTGACTCGTATCAGGCGGGTGCAGTCGTTCGCCTTGAGGACCTTGGGCAGCGAGCCGCCCGCCGCCGTGCCGCAGCTCCTGGTGTCGGCCGTGGGGCCCTTCTTGTAGACCGTCTCGCCCATGGTGAGCTGGGTGCCGGGGAAGAGGGTGTCCGGGCCGAGCGGAGCCTTGTCCTTCTTCGCGCTGGCGACGAAGTCCTTCGGGTCCAGTGGGGGCGGGGCGCTGGTCGGGGCGAACGACGGGCCGGTGGGCGACCCGCTCGGGATGTCCGCGGAGGGCAGGGAGGCCGGGTTGTTCGCCTGGTTGTCGCCGTTGGCCGAGACCACGGCGACCGCGACGGCGGCACCGATCGCGACGGTGGCGACCGCGCCGCCGCCGACCAGCAGCAGCCGGCGTCGTTTGTTACGTGACTCGGACGCCTCGGCGAGCGCGGCCCAGTCCGGAGACTGGCCTCCGCCCCCGCTGTTCCAGGGCTGCTGCGACTGCGGTTTCCAGGGATCCCACTGGGACTGGGGTCCCCCCTGCCCATAGCTCATGGGGCGCATCTTAGACGGGACATGGGGTGTGCTGGTCCGCCTGGATCGGCCTCGCAGCCCATAGCGTTCCTCCCATGCGGACGGGCAAAGGCGACATCTCCGGGCGGTTGGGGCGACTCGTGAGCCGGAGTCTGTGGGTGGGGTCCCTGCGGGTGCTGGTGGCCGTCGCGCTGCTGGTGTGCCTGCTGTCGTGGCCGTCGGTCGGGCTGCCGGCGGGGCTCGCGGTGCTGCGGGCGTACCGTCGTCCGCGCGGGGGCGGATCCGTGCTGCGGTGGGGCGTCGCGGTGGTCGTCGATGTGCTGCTGTCGTCGGTGTTTCCGTATGTGCGGCCGGTTCGTCGCAGGGCTCTGAGGAGGGCTGTCACGCTGTGTGCGGGCCTGTGCGTCTGCGTGTTCGACCGTCGACGATGATCCCGCGTTTTGACCCTTGTGGTGAGCACCGGTATTCTGCTTGTTCGTTGTGTATTGGCTTGCTCATTCTCACGGGACGGGCCCTTACACCGGTCCGCCGGGCCGATGACCAGCGACCAGCACGCGGTTTGCGTCACCGCAGTGCGGTCAAGGCTGTCGTGATCGTTTCGGTGACCTGTTATGGACCATTCACTCGAAGCGAAGGCTACGAACCGTGCGTACGTACAGCCCCAAGCCCGGCGATGTGACGCGCCAGTGGCACGTCATCGACGCCCAGGACGTTGTCCTGGGTCGTCTCGCCACCACCGCAGCGACCCTCCTCCGGGGCAAGCACAAGCCGATCTACGCCCCCCACGTCGACGCTGGTGACTTCGTCATCATCATCAACGCGGACAAGGTGCACCTGTCCGGCAACAAGCGGACCCAGAAGATGGCGTACCGCCACTCCGGTTACCCGGGTGGTCTGCGCTCCGTCCGTTACGACGAGCTGCTGGACAAGAACCCCGAGAAGGCCGTCGAGAAGGCCGTCAAGGGCATGCTCCCCAAGAACTCCCTGGGCCGTCAGATGCTCTCGAAGCTGAAGGTCTACAAGGGTGACCAGCACCCGCACGGCGCGCAGCAGCCGCAGCCGTACGAGATCACCCAGGTCGCGCAGTAAGTCCGGCCACACCCCCTAAGACTGAACAGAATCTGAGGAGCATCGTGGCCGAGACCACTGCCGAGCAGCCGCTCGAAGAAGTTGACATCGACAGCTACACCACCGAGTCCGAGGTTCCGGTGGAGGGTGAGTACACCTCCGAGTCCCTCGCCTCGCGTTTCGGTGAGCCCCAGCCGGCCGCCGGCCTGGGCCGTCGCAAGAACGCCATCGCCCGTGTCCGGATCGTCCCGGGCACCGGCAAGTGGAAGATCAACGGTCGCACCCTCGAGGACTACTTCCCGAACAAGGTGCACCAGCAGGAAGTCAACGAGCCCTTCAAGGTGCTCGAGCTCGACGACCGCTACGACGTCGTCGCCCGCATCTCCGGTGGCGGTGTCTCCGGTCAGGCCGGTGCGCTCCGTCTCGGTGTCGCCCGTGCGCTGAACGAGGCGGACGTCGACAACAACCGCGGCCCGCTGAAGAAGGCCGGCTTCCTCAAGCGCGACGACCGTGCGGTCGAGCGCAAGAAGGCCGGTCTGAAGAAGGCCCGCAAGGCCCCGCAGTACAGCAAGCGCTAAACGCGTCCGCTGTCTTTGCTTCGATCGCCCCGGCGGCTCGAAGG
>NZ_JBHUQX010000644.1:0-3514 GCF_042674225.1 Streptomyces sp. NPDC056948 | reverse complement strand
CTCTTCGTGAGGACGCCCCGTCTTCGTGAGGACATCATGTACAAGATCTTCTTCAGTCTCGTCTTCAAGCGGCTGGACCCGGAGCAGGCGCACCACCTCGCCTTCCGCTGGATCCGCCTGGCCGCCCGCGTCCCCGTCCTGCGCACCTTCCTCGCGGCCGCCCTCGCGCCCCGCCGCAAGGAGCTGCGCACGGAGGCCTTCGGGCTGCGCATGCACGGCCCCTTCGGGCTCGCGGCGGGCTTCGACAAGAACGCCGTGGGCATCGACGGCATGGCGATGCTCGGCTTCGACCACGTCGAGATCGGCACGGTGACCGGCGAGCCGCAGCCCGGCAATCCCAAGCAGCGGCTGTTCCGGCTGGTCGAGGACCGGGCGCTGATCAACCGCATGGGCTTCAACAACGACGGCTCGCTCCGCGTCGCCGCCCGTCTGGCCTCCCGTACGCCGGTCTTCAGGACCGTCGTCGGCGTCAACATCGGCAAGACCAAGGTCGTACCCGAGGAGGAGGCCGTCGGGGACTACGTGAAGTCCGCCGAGCGGCTGGCGCCCTACGCCGACTACCTCGTGGTCAACGTCTCCTCCCCGAACACGCCCGGTCTGCGCAATCTGCAGGCCACGGAGGCGCTGCGCCCCCTGCTGAGCGCCGTCCGCGAGGCCGCCGACGGCGCGGTGTCCGCGCGGCGTGTCCCGCTCCTGGTCAAGATCGCGCCGGACCTCGCCGACGAGGACATCGACGCGGTCGCCGACCTCGCCGTGGAACTCGGCCTGGACGGGATCATCGCCACCAACACCACCATCGCGCGCGAAGGACTCGGCCTGAAGTCCGACCCCGCCGTGGTCGAGGAGACGGGCGGCCTGTCCGGGGCGCCCCTGAAGGAACGCTCCCTGGAGGTCCTGCGCCGCCTCTACGCGCGCGTGGGCGACCGGATCACCCTGGTGGGCGTGGGCGGCGTCGAGAACGCCGAGGACGCCTGGCAGCGCATCCTGGCCGGTGCCACGCTGGTCCAGGGCTACAGCGCCTTCATCTACGAGGGGCCCTTCTGGGGCCGCGCGATCCACAAGGGGCTCGCCGCGCGCCTGCGCACCAGCCCGTACGCCACGCTCGCCGACGCGGTGGGCGCCGACGTGAGGAAGACGGCATGAGTGGTCTCGAACCCTTCGGCGCGCGCCTGCGCCGGGCCATGGACGAGCGCGGCCCGCTCTGCGTCGGCATCGACCCGCACGCCTCCCTGCTCGCCGAGTGGGGCCTGAACGACGACGTGGCTGGCCTGGAGCGGTTCAGCCGGACGGTCGTCGAGGCGCTGGCCGACCGGGTCGCGGTGCTCAAGCCGCAGAGCGCGTTCTTCGAGCGGTTCGGCTCGCGCGGACTGGCCGTCCTGGAGGCGTCGGTGGCCGAGGCGCGGGCGGCGGGCGCCCTGGTCGTGACGGACGCCAAGCGCGGCGACATCGGCTCGACCATGGCCGCGTACGCCGAGTCGTTCCTGCACAAGGACGCGCCGCTGTTCTCCGACGCGCTGACCGTCTCGCCCTACCTCGGCTACGGCTCGCTCAGCCCGGCCGTCGCGCTGGCCCGGGAGAGCGGTGCCGGGCTGTTCGTGCTGGCGCTGACCTCCAACCCGGAGGGCGGCGAGGTCCAGCACGCCGTACGGTCCGACGGCCGGAACGTCGGGGCGACGATGCTCGCGCACCTGTCCGCCGAGAACGCGGGGGAGGAGCCCCTGGGGTCCTTCGGCGCGGTCGTCGGCGCCACCCTCGGTGACCTGTCGTCGTACGACCTGGACATCAACGGCCCGCTCCTCGCGCCCGGCATCGGCGCCCAGGGAGCCACGCCGGCCGATCTTCCGGGGGTCTTCGGGGCGGCGGTGCGCAACGTCGTGCCGAACGTCAGCCGGGGAGTGCTACGCCACGGTCCCGACGCGGTCGCGCTGCGTGACGCCGCGGAACGCTTCGCTCAGGAGATCCGTCACGCTGTGACCTCCTCCTGACCACTTCCTGACCTTCCTGTGAGTCCTCCGATGAGTGGTCGGTGGCGGGCTTGAGTCTGAATACATCCTCAAATCCGGGGCAGTATGTCCTAAATGTCTGTTCAGATGAAGGCTGACCAGGACTTTTCCGCTGTTCTCGCTGACTCTGGCGGACTTGCCCGCTAGTCTCCGACGAGAGTCAACGGGCGAGCGTGTTGCTCGTGGCTCCCCAGGTGTGGGGCGACTAGGTTCCTCACCGGTCCGTATCCGACAGTTCGACATCCGAGGTGACGTAGGCGTGGCTCTTCCGCCCCTTACCCCTGAACAGCGCGCAGCCGCGCTCGAAAAGGCCGCCGCGGCTCGCCGGGAGCGGGCCGAGGTCAAGAATCGACTCAAGCACTCCGGCGCCTCCCTTCACGAGGTCATCAAGCAGGGCCAGGAGAACGACGTCATCGGCAAGATGAAGGTCTCCGCTCTTCTTGAGTCCCTGCCGGGCGTGGGCAAGGTCCGCGCCAAGCAGATCATGGAGCGACTCGGCATTTCCGAGAGCCGTCGTGTGCGCGGCCTCGGCTCCAACCAGATCGCCTCCTTGGAGCGCGAGTTCGGCAGCACCGGCAGCTGAGTCCGGACCACTCCGGTTCAACTGGAATAATCGCTGCATGACTGAACGTCCGCGGCTGACCGTGCTCTCCGGCCCCTCGGGGGTCGGCAAGAGCACGGTCGTCGCTCATATGCGCAAGGAACACCCCGAGGTCTGGCTCTCCGTGTCGGCGACGACCCGCAAGCCCCGCCCCGGCGAGAAGCACGGAGTCCACTATTTCTTCGTCACCGACGACGAAATGGACAAGCTGATCGCCAACGGCGAACTGCTGGAGTGGGCCGAGTTCGCCGGCAACCGCTACGGCACGCCGCGTGCGGCCGTGCAGGAGCGCCTGGAGGCCGGTGAGCCGGTCCTCCTCGAGATCGATCTGCAGGGTGCCCGTCTGGTCCGGGAGTCGATGCCCGAGGCCCAGCTGGTGTTCCTGGCTCCTCCCTCCTGGGAGGAGCTGGTGCGCAGACTCACCGGGCGGGGTACCGAACCGCCCGAGGTCATCGAGCGCCGGCTCGAGGCGGCGAAGATCGAACTCGCCGCCGAGCCGGAGTTCGACACCACCCTGGTCAACACCTCCGTCGAGGACGTGGCTCGCGAGCTGCTAGCCTTGATGGACGTGGTGTGACCATCGCTGATCGTCCCCGATCCTCGCTGATCACCCCGCCACATTCTTTCCCACCCATCGGAAGGTAGAGCGTGTCCTCTTCCATCTCCGCGCCCGAGGGCATCATCAACCCGCCGATCGATGAGCTCCTCGAGGCCACCGACTCGAAGTACAGCCTCGTGATCTACGCGGCCAAGCGGGCCCGCCAGATCAACGCGTACTACTCGCAGCTCGGCGAGGGCCTCCTCGAGTACGTCGGTCCCCTCGTGGACACCCACGTCCACGAGAAGCCGCTCTCGATCGCTCTCCGCGAGATCAACGCGGGGCTGCTCACGTCCGAGGCCGTAGAGGGCC
>NZ_JBHUQX010000643.1:0-3546 GCF_042674225.1 Streptomyces sp. NPDC056948 | reverse complement strand
GGGCGCTTCGGCAACGCGGCGAGGTGCGGTGCCAGGCCGCGCGACCCGGGCGGGCATAGTGAAAGGACCCCTGAGTTCGCGCAGCGTGATCCGTCCCGTCATGGGAGCGCTCCCAGTGGTATGAGGTCGCCCCTCGGGGTTTCCGAGGGGCGAGTGTTCGAGATGCTGAACAACGTTCAGGGAGTTGCCACTGTGCAGGGAACGTAGGGCAGCGTTCCGGAAGCGTCAATCCCTCACGCACCGCACCGGGGCGCTCGCGCTCAGCAGCTCGACCTGCCCGCATGGAGGGCGAGAGCGGTGTTCGCGCCGAGGGTGGCGGTGAACTGGCCACTGGAGTTCACGGTCACGGTCGTGTTGTTCTGCACGTCGCAGTACGTCCCCGCCGGCAGCGAGGTCTGGTAGGTCCGGCTCAGTGAGCCCGACTCGTGGTTGATGGCCACGAAGCCCTTGCTCCCCCGCCCGAACGCGATGGCGTCGCCCCCGTTGTCCCACCAGTTGGTGACGGCCTCACCGCGTGTGGCGTTGCGAAAGCCGACCATCGACTTGATCTCCGGCCAGTTGTGCTGGCACTTCCAGCCGTCCTGCCAGCAGGCGTTCACCTGGCCGCCGCTCGGCGGGCCGGCGTCGTGGTCGGTGAACTCGTAGCCGGAGTTGATGTCCGGGGCGCCGTAGGGCCAGGCGAGCATGAAGACGTTGGCGAGGGTGTAGTTGGCGTTGTCCTTGTAACTGAGGGTCGAGCCGTTGCGCTCGGTGTCGTGGTTGTCGACGAAGACACCGGAGACGCCGCTGCTCATGTAGCCCCAGCCCTCGCCGTAGTTCTTCAGATAGGCGAGGTTCTCGTTGTTGAAGACCCGCTTGAGGTCATAGGCGTAGCGGAACTCCTGGACGTCGCCGTTGCCCGTGTACTCGGTGGGCTGGACGGCCTCGCCGGAGCCGAAGATGACCTCCTGCTTCCAGTACACCGACGGGCTGCTCAGCCGGGACTTGATGTTCGCCAGGTCGGCCGTGTCCATGTGCTTGGCCGCGTCGATACGGAAGCCGTCCACGCCGAGGGAGAGCAGGTCGTTCATGTACCCGGCGATCGCCCCGCGGACGTAGTCCTCGCCGGTGTCGAGGTCGGACAGGCCCACCAGTTCGCAGTGCTGGACGTTCCAGCGGTCCTGGTAGTTGGTGATCCGGGAGGTGCAGTCGTCGAAGTCGTTGGAGGAGTACAGCCCGGGATAGGTGTACTTCGTGTACGACGAGCCGCCGGTCCCGGTGCCGCCGCCGGCCGACATGTGGTTGATGACCGTGTCGGCGACGACCTTCACACCGGCCGCGTGGCAGGTGTTCACCATGTTCCGGAAGGCCGTGCGGTCGCCGAGCCGGCCGGCGATCTTGTAGCTGACCGGCTGGTACGACGTCCACCACTGGGAGCCCTGTATGTGCTCGGCGGGCGGGGAGACCTGGACGTAGCCGTAGCCGGCGGGCCCGAGGGTGTTGGTGCACTCGCGGGCGACGGAGGCGAAGTTCCACTCGAAGAGGACGGCGGTGACGTCCTTGGTGCCAGGTGGGGAGGCCTGTGCACTGGTCGGGTTCATGACAACCGAAGCCGCGGTGAGCGCGACGGCGGAGGCGAGGAATCTGCGTGCCATGTGGGGTTTCCTTCTTCGTTGAAGGTTCTTGCTGCAAGGTTCAGAAACCTTGCGGTGACGCAGATGTTAAAGGCCCGCCACCCGAAAGGGCAGCGGGCCGTACGAAATTCAAAGGAAAATCAGGCGGTGATCGCGGTGGTCCACCACACCGTGGTGTCGGCCGGCACCTTCGCCTCGTCGTCGACCTCGACGATCTCGCCGCTCGCGACCAGCACCCGGCCGTAGGCCGGCATCGCCACCGACTCCCCGGTGGTGTTCGCGACGCACACGAACTCCCCGCGCCGGAAGGCGAGCACACCCTCGGGCGCCCGCAGCCACTCCACGGACGTGCCGGCGCCGAGGTCGGGCTGCTCGCGGCGCACGGCGAGCGCGACCCGGTACAGCTCCAGCGTCGAGCCGGGCTCCCCGGTCTGCGCCTCGACACTCAGCTCGCCCCACCCGTCCGGCTGCGGCAGCCAGCTACCGCCGTCACCGAAGCCGTACGACGACCCGGCCCGGGTCCACGGGATCGGCACCCGGCACCCGTCGCGGAAGCCGTCCTGGCCGGCGCCCCGGAAGTACGCCGGGTCCTGACGCACCTCGTCCGGCAGGTCGACGACGTCGGGCAGCCCGAGCTCCTCGCCCTGGTAGACGTAGGCCGAGCCGGGCAGCGCCAGCATGAGCAGGCTCGCGGCCCGGGCCCTGCGCAGCCCCAGTTCCCGGTCGCCGGCCAGCCGGATCTGGGTGCCGAGGCCGGGCGGGTTGGCGAAGCGGGTGGCGTGCCGGGTCACGTCGTGGTTGGACAGCACCCAGGTGGCGGGGGCTCCGACCGGGCGCATGGCGTCCAGGGTGCGGTCGATGACCTCGCGCATCTCCTCGGCGTCCCAGTGGGTGCTGAGGTACTGGAAGTTGAACGCCTGGTGCAGCTCGTCCGGGCGGACGTAGTGGGCGGTGCGCTCGATGGTCGGCGTCCAGGCCTCCGCGACGAAGATCCTCTCCCCCGCGTACTCGTCGAGGATGAGCCGCCACTGCCGGTAGATCTCGTGCACGCCCTCCTGGTCGAAGAACGGCATGACATCGTTGCCCAGCAGCTTCACCTGGTCGTGGGATCCGAGGTCGGGCAGCCCTTCAGCCTTCACCAGGCCATGGGCGACGTCGATGCGGAAGCCGTCGACGCCGATGTCCAGCCAGAAGCGCAGGATGGAGCGGAACTCGTCGCCGACCGCCGGGTGCTCCCAGTTGAAGTCGGGCTGCTCGGGGGCGAAGAGGTGCAGGTACCACTCCCCGGGCGTGCCGTCGGGTTCGGTGACCCGGGTCCACGCCGGGCCGCCGAAGATCGACTCCCAGTCGTTGGGGGGCAGTTCGCCGTTCTCCCCCTTGCCGGGACGGAAGTGGTAGCGCTCCCGCAGCGGGGAGCCCGGGCCCTCGGCGACGGCCCGCTTGAACCACTCGTGCTGGTCGGAGGAGTGGTTCGGGACCAGGTCGACGATGATCCGCAGGCCCAGTGCGTGGGCGTCGCGGATCAGCGCGTCGGCGTCCAGGAGGTTGCCGAACATGGGGTCGACGGCCCGGTAGTCGGCGACGTCGTAGCCGGCGTCGGCCTGCGGCGAGGCGTAGAAGGGGCTGAGCCACACGGCGTCCACGCCGAGGTCGCGCAGATACGGCAGACGGGTGCGGACACCTTCCAGGTCGCCCATGCCGTCGCCGTCGCTGTCGGCGAAGCTGCGCGGGTACACCTGGTAGATCACCGCGTCCCGCCACCAGTCGCGGCGCTTGGCGACGGCCGTCGCGGAAGTCGGGGTCGGGGCGGCTGAGTGCTGCTGGCTCATGTCGTCCTTGGTGCGTCACAGGATGTCGGTCATGGAAGGCGTGGGCGGGGTATTGGGGCGGCCGCGGCACAGCGGGGTCGGATGGGCACCACGGCCGCCCACCC
>NZ_JBHUQX010000642.1:0-3553 GCF_042674225.1 Streptomyces sp. NPDC056948 | reverse complement strand
GTCCTGACCGGCACCGGCATCAGCACCGGCTCCCGCTTCCTCGCCTCCGGCCTGCTCGCCGGCACCAGCACCGGCCTCTTCACCAACGCCGGCCTCCTCACCGGCACCCGCACCCGCACCCGCACCAGCGCCGGCGTCCTCGCCCGCACCGGCCTCTTCACCGGCGCCGGCCTCTTCACCGGCACCCGCACCAGCGCCGGCCTCCTCGCCCGCACCGGCTTCCTCGCCGGCGCCGGCCTCTTCACCGGCACCCGCACCAGCGCCCGCGCCGAGGGTCGCGCCGACCGCCTCCAGGGCGGTGGTCACCGGCTGGAAGAACGTCTCGCCGCCGGCCGTGCAGTCGCCGCTGCCGCCCGAGGTCAGGCCGATCGCGAGACCGTCCTGGGTGAACAGCGAGCCGCCGCTGTCGCCGGGCTCGGCGCAGACATCGGTCTGGATGAGGCCGGTGACGGTGCCCTCCGGGTAGTTCACCGTGGCTTCGAGTCCGAGGACCTGGCCGTCGTTGAGCCCGGTGGTGCTGCCCATCCGGAAGACTTCCTGGCCGACGGTCGCCTCCGCGGCCTCGGTGATCGGCACGGCCTGGTCGCCGGTGTTGACCTCGCTGGGCGCCTCGGTCGCCGGGTCGTCGTACTTCACGAGCGCGAAGTCGCCGTCGCCCGGGAAGGTGGACTGGTCGACCGTGGCGATCGGCTGGCCGCCCTCCGCGTCCGACCACTCGTTGCCGCCGAGGGTGCAGTGGCCGGCGGTCAGGAAGGCGGGCGAGCCGTCGCCCGCGGTGACGTTGAAGCCGAGGGAGCAGCGCGAGCCGCCCGCGAAGATGGCGTCGCCGCCGGAGACGAACGGCTTGAAGGTACCCGCGGACTTCGAGAGGGTCGCCATGTCGGCACCGAGGCTCTTGACCGTCGATTCCAGTCTGTCCCACTTGGCGCCGGTCACGGTGCTGTCGGCGGTGACACGCAGCTTGTTCGTGCGCGGGTCGATCGACCACGAGGTGCCCGCGATGGTCGCGTCGGACTTCAGGGTCGACGCGCCGCTCTGCAGCTCCGACCAGCTGTTGTCGACCTCGCGGACCTGCGCGCCGGCCGCCTTCGCCTGCACGATCACGTTGTTGTTGTCGCCCGGTACGACGTTGACGACGAGCTGCTGGCTGTCGCCGTCGTAGTAGGAGCCGCCGAACGCCTCACCGAGGAGCCCGGAGAGCTGCGAGGCGAGATCCGAGGCGTCGCCCGCCTTCAGTGTCTTCGGCGCGGCGGCCGCGTCGTCGGACGAACCGTCCTGTGACGCGTTGGCGTTGGGGAGCAGGATCGCGGCCGCGCCGAGCGCCACCACACCGCCCACCGCTATCGCGGCCTTGCGCTTCGGAATTCGCTTGTGACTCAAACTTCTCTCCTCCTGGGGGGACGGAGCCTGTGCCGCCGTTCGGCAGCTTTGGGGGGCGCCTGGATGGCTGTTGGTACGCACGTGCCTCGTGGGGCGTTCAATCGCGTTTGCAAGTGATCCCTTCGCATCGCGGAATCAGCCAACTCCCGCCGCCCGCACGCCGACCCGCCCGGTCTGCGACTGCCCTGGTCACAGCGAGGGGACCGGGTGGAGGAGCACGGTCGGCCCAGGACATTGCCTGGCTTGATGACGGTCTTACGGCTGAGGTCTTCGTCCCGGTCCGCTGAACGGACACGATCCGTATTCGACCGGAAACGGTCTGTTGCGAACACCGAGTCGAATCCCGACTTCAGCGAATCTGCACACCGAATGCTCAACCCAGTCACCAAGCGGAGGGTTATCCACAAGCGGGAGGTGCCTGTCACGCCTTTGGGGCGGGAGTGCCGGATTCGCCGCCTCCGGATACAAGGCGTCGGATGAGCCGATGCTGTGGCGCATGTGAAGAACTCGCCACCGAGACGTGCACACTCCTGCACCAATAGGTACCGCTGGGGCGCAAGTTCCCTGGTGAGACGGCTGGTTGATTGGAAGCGCGGACCCGCAGCGTGCTTTGATCCATCGCATCGCGGGAGCCGCGGAGGGCACTCCGGAAACGGGTGCCCGGCGCTCGCGGTCGCGGCCGTCATCTGTCCCCAGAGGGGGCCGCTCCCCCCTTGTGAGATATCCATATGAAGGGAAGTTCCATCATGAACTCCACCCCCCAGGTTGAGACCGTCGAGATCGCTGACGCCCAGCTCGACGCCATCTCCGGCGGCCTGTCCGTGAACGCCGTCAACACCGTCACCGACACGGTCGACGGCATCGCCCCGGTTTCCGGCGTCGTCGACACCGCCGTCGGCACCGTCGAGGGTGTCACCGGCCTGAACACGGCCCCGGTCACCGGCCTGGTCTCCGGTCTCTGATCGAGCCTTGTGCCGTTGACTCCCGGAACCGCAGCCGGCGGTTCCGGGATCTTCGGGTGCCGTGACCCTTTCCGTCACGGCCGTAAGAACCTCTTCTACGGGTGAGGGAAGTTCCTTGCAGTTCCGCCAACAGGCCCTCGCCAAGCTCCAGTCACCGGAGGAACTCGACCTCCCGGTGCGTTTCGCTCGCCCGCAGGGCTGGCTCGTGCTCTCGGTGACCGTGGTCGCGATGGCGGCCGCCTCGGTGTGGGCGGTGACCGGCTCGGTGGCCTCCACCGTCAGCGCACCCGCCATCCTCACGCACGGGCAGGGCAGTTACCTCCTCCAGAGCCCCGTCGCGGGCCAGGTCACCGCGGTGCTCGCGAAGCAGGGCGAGCAGGTGACCGCGAACTCCCCCGTGCTCAAGGTCCGTACGGCCAAGGGCGAGGTCGTCGTCCGCGCGCTCGACGCGGGCCGTGTCTCCGGGCTCGCCGCGACCGTCGGGCAGATCATCCAGACCGGCGCGAACGTGGCCGCCGTCGAGAAGGTCGCCCACACCAAGGACGCGTTGTACGCGACCGTCTACGTCCCCGCCGAGAACGCCGCCTCGATACCCGACGACGCCGCGGTGGACCTGACCGTGCAGTCGGTGCCGACCCAGGAGTACGGCGTGCTGCGCGGCCATGTGAAGTCGGTGGACCGCGCGGCCCAGTCCCCGCAGCAGATCTCCGCGTTCCTCGGGGACAGCCAGCTCGGCGAGCAGTTCACCAAGAAGGGCAGGCCCGTGGCCGTGACGGTCCGGCTGGACAAGTCGTCCGCCACGAAGAGCGGATACAAGTGGTCGTCCGCGGACGGGCCGCCGTACAAGCTGTCCTCGATGACGATGGCCTCGGGTTCGATCCGGCTCACCGACCAGCGTCCCGTCGACTGGCTGCTGCCATGAGCGCCACCGCGCAGGAGCCGCGGAGCAGGCGCCGCGCGGCCCCGCCCAAGCGCAAGGTGCCCAAGGCCGCCGCGAAGACCGTCCGTACGCCCACCGTGCTCCAGATGGAGGCCGTCGAGTGCGGCGCCGCCTCCCTGGCGATGGTGCTCGGCCACTACGGCAAGCACGTCCCGCTGGAGGAGCTGCGCATCGCCTGCGGCGTCTCCCGCGACGGCTCGCGCGCCAGCAACCTTCTCAAGGCGGCCCGCAGTTACGGCCTGACGGCCAAGGGCATGCAGATGGATTTGGC
>NZ_JBHUQX010000641.1:0-3562 GCF_042674225.1 Streptomyces sp. NPDC056948 | reverse complement strand
GCCCTCAAGGGACCGGGGCGAAGACCGGACCCGCGGGCGGCAGCCACGTCGGGCCGGTCAGCCGGTTTCCTCGTCGGTGCGGCGGCGTGCGATGTGGTAGGTCGTTCCCAGCGCGCCCGCGATGAGCGCGGCGCCGAGGCCGATCTCCTTGAGGTCGAAGCCCGCGAGGGTGCCGCCCTCTCCGGCGTGCGCGCCCTTCGACGGGTGGCGGTGGTGGTCCGCCGGGTGGTGCGGGGAGTGATGCGTCGGCTGGTGGCTGGGGTGATGCGTCGGACGGGCGCCCGCGATGGTCAGGCGCGCGGTGCCGCTCGACTCGTCACAGATGAACTCCACGTCGTACACGGCGCCGGGCTTGGCGTCCCAGTCGACCACGGCACGCGCCGACGACTCCCTGGGCGGGATGGCGACCAGGTCGAAGACCTGTGAGGAGACCACCGCCTCTCCCCGGCACGCCGCGTTGCGGACCACCCGCAGCGTGACCCGTTCGCCCGCCGCGACGGTGGAGGGCTCGACACTGAAGCCGAAATCGGTCCGGACCACCGCGTAGGCGGTCGGCATACAGGAGGCGAGGGCGCCGGCGCCCAGCAGTACGGCCGAAGCGACGCGTATCGCGCGCATGGTGACCTCCGGGTCCCCGAGGAGCAGCCGCGGACCTGTTCCGCTCACGTCAGACATGCACCTCGATGCCCGAAACGCTAAGAAGGGGTGCGCCGTGGCGCGATCGCTGTAGCGCGAATGGGGCATGGGTGTGGGCCGCCCGGGGGAACTCCGTTACCGCGGCCGGGGGACGGCGACGGCGTGTCGCGCGCCCCCCGGCCCGGATCGGTGGTGCGGGCCCCGTCAGTCCCCGGCGCCCGGGAAGAGATTGAGGAACGGGTCCGCCGACGCGGTCACGCCCCTGCTGTACGGCGAGTCGAAGTCCCAGATCAGGAACAACAGGAAGGCGATCAGCGCCGAGAACAGCCCGGCGAGGACCATTTCACGTGTCGTTCTGCGGATCTGCAGGGCGAAGATCATCCCGATGGTGACGACGGCTCCGGCGATCAGCCCGAACCACACCACGCCCGGCATGGTCTCCCCGGTCGACTCCGCCCGGGCGATCCGGGCCTGGTTGGCCGCGGTCACCTGGTCGAGGAGCGGCTGGTAGGCCTGGGCCTGGAAGTCCGTCTTCGGCTCGTAGTCGGTGACGTCCTGGCGGACGCGCTCGAAGAGCCGGTGGCCGCGCTCGGTGACACGGCCCTCGTCGGCCATGGTGTCCCACTCGGTGGTGACGACGTATCCCACATAGGCCTCGACGTCGTCCCGGATCCGGTCGCGTGCGTCGGCCGGGTAGACCCGGACCCGCTCCGAGATCTCGTGCAGCGCGGTGGCCTCGGCCTGGACGTGGTCCTGGGCGGCGCTGCGCCCCTCCCAGACACCGGCGATCGCCAGGCCCAGGACGATGGCGTACACCACGCCGATCCACATCGTCATGTACTCGATGACGTCCGGGGTCTCACTGGGGTCCTCGTCGTCGGACGCCGTGCGGTGGCGTACGAGGGTGATGATGAGCACCACGGCGCAGGCGGCGAGCATCGCGAGGGTGAGAACAAGCCATTCCGGCAAGAGGTACCTCCAGGGCTTCAGGGATCAGCGCGCGCGCAGCGCGGCGACGGCGACCACCGCGGGCACCGTGACGAGCAGGACGAAGGTGAGCGGCGACATCGTGCGGCTCGTCCGCCGTGGCCGCGGCGCGGTGCGATACCGCGGATAGCGCACGGGCGAAGCGGACGGACGCGGCGTGGGTGTGGCCGACGGCTTCGGTGCCGGTTTCGGTGCCGGAGCCGGGGGAGGGGGCGGCGGTGGCACGGGCCTGAGCGTCGGCTCCGGCCGGGGCGCCGACGGGCGTGGAGCGGGTGGAGGCGGCGGAGGCGGCGGCTCGGGTCTGGCCGTGGGCGTCGGCTTCGGCGGCGGTGGCGTCGGGTCCGGAGAGGGACTCGGAGTCGGCGTCGGCTTCGGCGGCGGGGGTGTCGGGGTCGGTGTGGGCGTGGGCGTCGGTGTGGGTGTCGGGCACGGCGGCTTGGTCGGCCAGGTCTTGCTCCCGGCGTACGCCACCGCCTTCGTGCCGTCCGGCCCCGTCGAGGCGTACGCGCAGGCGGTGGCCACCGCCACTGAACCCGGTGCGCCCACGAGCGCCCAGGTCAGCGCCGCCACCGCCAAGGCCCGTACAGCGACGGCGGGTTGAATCGAGAGGGGTCCATACACGACGAAGATCATGAGCCTTGTTCCGCCGGGATGTGCCGGAGCGCAAGGGGATTGCCCCGAAAGAGGGATATCCGGGTGGTGTCGGTTTGATCGGCGGTCGCCCGCGGGGCGCCCGCCGCGCATGCGTGTACGACGCCGGGCGGCACTCGTCACAGGTTCCTGAAAGAAATTTGGCCGGTCGTTGAACACAATCACCGCTCCCGTGCGTACTCATGACCGTGCGGCGGCGCAGCAGGGCGCTGCAACACCCTTGCGATTATGGGGAGTTGACGATGAAGACCTCCTGGCGGAGCGCCTCACTCGTGGCGAGCGCCGCGGCGGTCCTGGCGCTGACGACGGCGTGCGGTCAGGACAGCCCACCGGCGGCCAGCCAGAACGTGGGTGCCACGGCGGCGCCCGGGGATTACGGAAACATCGGCGCCGGCACCGGGAACGGTGTGGGCGGCACCGCGAGCAGCCCGGCCGCGCCGAGCGCGTCCAGCCCGTCCAACCCCGCGGGCAAGCTGTCCGTCTCCACCGCCGACGAGATCGGCAAGGTGGTGACCGACAGCCTCGGCCTCACCCTGTACCGGTTCGACCAGGACACGGAGCAGCCGCCCAAGTCGAACTGCGACGGCGACTGCGCCAAGACCTGGCCGCCGGTCCCCGCGGACGACGCCGAGGCCGGCGAGGGCATCGAGAAGGCGCTGCTCGGCTCGGTCACCCGGGCGGACGGCACCAAGCAGCTCACGGTCGGCGGCTGGCCGGCCTACCGCTACGCCAAGGACGTCAACGCCGGTGACGTCAAGGGTCAGGGTGTGGGCGGCAAGTGGTACGCGCTGGCTCCCGACGGCAAGAAGGCGCAGGAGGGCGGTGCGGGCGCCGCCGGCGGCGGCGGTGCCGAGGCGCAGGCCGGGCTGTCCACCCGTGAAGACCCCAAGCTCGGCGAGATCGTCGTCGACAAGAACGGCATGACCGTCTACCGGTTCAAGAAGGACGAGGCCTGGCCCAAGCCGGTCTCCAACTGCAGCGGCGAGTGCCTGAAGAAGTGGCCGCTCGTGGAGCCCGTCGACTTCGCCGACACCAAGGGCATCCAGGAGAAGGGCTACATGATCTTCGACCGGACCGACGGCAAGGGCAAGCAGCAGACGATCAACTGCTCGCCGATCTACACCTTCGCCGGCGACAAGGCTGCGGGCGACACCAACGGCCAGGGTGTGGGCGGCACTTGGTTCGCCGTGCGCCCCGACGGAAAGCTGGTCGGCGCGTCGGAGAAGTAGAGAAACCTCCCCAGGGTTGATCAGCTCGTCCATCCGGCGGCGTTGACCCGGTCCGCCCC
>NZ_JBHUQX010000640.1:0-3569 GCF_042674225.1 Streptomyces sp. NPDC056948 | reverse complement strand
GCGCATGGCACGCGCTCCGGGACCGATGGCTTTTTGAGCTCCCCTCAGAGAGGGGGAAGCGTCACTTGTTGACGCAGGTGTTGCCGAAGGCGGGGTTCAGCAGCCCGATCACGGAGACCGTGTTGCCGCAGACGTTCACCGGGACGTGAACGGGCACCTGAACAACGTTGCCGGACAGGACACCCGGGGAGTGCACGGCAGCACCCTGGGCACCCGAGTCGGCCACGGCCAGGCCCGCGCCCGCGAGAACCAGCCCACCGGTGGCAGCCGCAGCAGCGACGACCTTCTTGATCATTATTCCTCCTAGTTGGCAAAGCGACCCATCTTGCGATCGCATTACCTGTAACGAGGAGGGAGTAATGAGGCTACGAGCTTATCGTCGCATTCACTCTTCCCAGTCGGTTCCGTACGGGCGAGCGAATACTTCCGATCGGAGGGCCGATTCAGGACGCGTCGATGAACCGGTCGAGCACCCGCACGCCGAACTTCAGGCCGTCCACCGGCACCCGCTCGTCGACGCCGTGGAACATGCCCGCGAAGTCCAGCTCCGGCGGCAGCTTCAGCGGCGCGAAGCCGAAGCCCCGGATGCCCAGGTCGTCGAAGGACTTCGCGTCCGTCCCGCCGGAGAGCATGTAGGGGATCGCCTTGGCGGTCGGGTCCTCGGCGAGCAGCGCGGACTGCATCGCCCCCACGAGTGCCCCGTCGAAGGTGGTCTCGACGGCCTTGTCGGCGTGGACGTCCTCGCGGCGCACGTTCGGGCCGAGGATCCGGTCGAGGTCGGCGAGGAACTCCTCCTCGTGTCCGGGCAGGAACCGCCCGTCGACGTGGGCGGTCGCCTCGCCCGGGATGACGTTGACCTTGTAACCGGCGCCGAGCTGCGTCGGGTTGGCCGTGTTGCTCAGGGTCGCGCCGATGAACTTGGCGATGCCGCCGAGCCTGACGAGGGTCGACTCCATATCCTCCGGGTCGAGTTCGGTGCCGAGGGCGTCGCCGAGCTCGTCGAGGAAGGCGCGGGTGGTCTTGGTGACCCGCACCGGGAACTTGTGCCGCCCGAGCCGCGCGACGGCCTCCGACAGCTCGGTGATCGCGTTGTCCCGGTGGATCATCGATCCGTGCCCGGCGGTGCCGGCCACGGTGAGCTTCATCCAGTGCATGCCCTTCTCGGCCGTCTGGATCATGTAGAGCCGCCGCTGCTCGCTGACGGTGAACGAGAAGCCGCCCACCTCGCTGATCGCCTCGGTGACGCCCTCGAACAGGTCCGGGTGGTTGCGCACGAGGTGCTTGGCGCCGTACGTGCCGCCGGCCTCCTCGTCCGCGAGGAACGCGAGGACGATGTCACGCGGGGGCTTACGCCCGCTGCGCAGCCGGTCGCGAACGACCGCGAGGGTCATCGCGTCCATGTCCTTCATGTCGACGGCCCCGCGGCCCCAGACGCAGCCGTCGGCGACCTCGCCGGAGAAGGGGTGGTGGGTCCAGTCGTCGGCGTTGGCCGGTACGACGTCGGTGTGGCCGTGGATGAGGAGCGCGGGCCGGGAGGGGTCCTCGCCCTCGATCCGGGCCACCGTGGAGGCGCGGCCCGGGTGGGACTCGAAGATCCGCGGTTCGAGCCCGACCTCGGCGAGCTTCTCGGCGACGTACTCGGCCGCCTTGCGCTCGCCAGGACCCGAGTGGTCGCCGTAGTTGCTGGTGTCGATCTGGATCAGCTCGCGGCAGAGGTCCACGACCTCGTCCTCGCCGGTGACGCTCCTGGCCGTGTCCGTCTCGCTCACGTGCTTCCTCCCGCTGTCACTGCTGGTGGGTCCCTCTCATCCTCCCTCCACACGGCCCGGTCCCCAAGACCGCTCCCGGCCCGTCACACGCCGTTCACACCCCGCCGCGGCGCGGGCGGGGGTGATCGGCCACCCCGGAAAGCCTGGTAATGTTTACGTCGTCGCCGCGGGGAGAACCCACGCGACAGACACCTTGTCCGGGTGGCGGAATGGCAGACGCGCTAGCTTGAGGTGCTAGTGCCCTTTATCGGGCGTGGGGGTTCAAGTCCCCCCTCGGACACAGATCGAAAAGCCCCTCTCGTCGAGGGGCTTTTCGTCGTTTGTGCCTGGGACGCGCGGAATGTGGGCGACATCTCGCCCCGTCGGCAGAAGCCCAGGTGGGAGGGGGCAGGGCCGCGCCTGAACGGTGTCTCGCGTTTGCCTCCGAGTGGCGGACATGACAGGACGAAGTAACCCGACCACTAGAGTATTGGGCTTGTTCGCGCCGGAACGGAACATCCCCAGGCAGACCTGCGGGCCCGTCGGCGCCCCGGAAGGTCCGGGTTCGAGACGCGAGGATCCGATGGCCGCCCTGTACGAAAGCCCCGACCTCACTCTGCTGGACCGGGAGTTGAGCACAGGACTCCGCGACGTGGCCCGCTTCTCCGCCGGTCCCGCGGCCTCGCCCCGCACCCTGGTCGACCTCTTCGAGGCATCCGCACGTTCGTATCCCGACGAGCCCGCACTCGACGACGGCCACCGGCTGCTCACCTACCGCGCGCTGGCCGTCGAGGTGGAGAACCTGCGGCGGAGACTGGCCGCCGCGAAGGTCGGGCTCGGGGACCGCGTCGGGGTGCGGGTCCCGTCGGGCACCAACGATCTGTATGTGGCGATCCTCGCGGTGCTGGCCGCCGGTGCCGCGTACGTGCCCGTGGACGCAGAGGACCCCGACGAGCGGGCCGCGCTGGTCTTCGGCGAGGCCGGGGTGCGAGCGGTCATCGGGGCCGGTCACGAGCTGACCGTCGGCGATGCCGCCGGGCATGCCGCCGCCCGGCCCGGTGTCGGGCACGACGCGTGGATCATCTTCACCTCCGGCTCCACCGGGAAGCCCAAGGGCGTGGCCGTCGGCCACCGCAGCGCCGCCGCCTTCGTGGACGCGGAAGCCGCGCTGTTCCTGGCCGAGGAGCCGATCGGGCCCGGTGACCGGGTCATGGCGGGGCTGTCCGTCGCGTTCGACGCGTCCTGTGAGGAGATGTGGCTGGCGTGGCGGCACGGCGCCTGTCTGGTGCCGGTGCCGCGCTCGCAGGTCAGGAGCGGCGCCGATCTCGGGCCCTGGCTGGTCGAGCAGGAGATCACCGTCGTGTCCACCGTGCCGACGCTGGCCGCGCTGTGGGAGCCGGAGACGCTCAACGACGTACGCCTGCTGATCTTCGGCGGCGAGGCGTGCCCGCCCGAGCTGGCGCAGCGTCTGGTGACCGAGGGGCGCGAGGTGTGGAACACCTACGGGCCGACCGAGGCGACCGTCGTGGCCTGCGCGTCGCTGATGAGCGGCGAGGAGCCGATCCGGATCGGGCTGCCGCTGGACGGCTGGGAGCTGGCCGTCGTGGACGAGGCCGGTGAGCCCGTGCCGATGGGCGGCAGCGGTCAGCTGGTGATCGGCGGGGTCGGACTCGCCCGGTATCTCGACGCCGAGAAGGACGCGGAGAAGTACGCGCCGCTGGAGTCGCTGGGCTGGGAGCGGGCGTACCGCAGCGGTGACCTGGTGCGGGCCGAGCCGGAGGGACTGGTCTTCCTCGGGCGGGCCGACGAGCAGATCAAGCT
>NZ_JBHUQX010000639.1:0-3575 GCF_042674225.1 Streptomyces sp. NPDC056948 | reverse complement strand
GTACTGGAGGATCCGCAGCACCCGTACACGAGGACCCTGCTGGCCGCGGACCCGGCCCGGCATCCCAAGGGCACGCGCCTCACGCCGGGGCCCGCCCCCGCCGATCCCCAGTCGCCCGGGGACGTGAACGGCAGCCGTCCGACCGAAGAGGCACCCGGACAGGCGCCCTCCTCACGCCCGCCTCACGGGGCCGTCCTCACGGCCGACCGGATCCACAAGGCCTTCGGCGGCCGGGACGCCGTGCACGATGTGTCGTTCGCGCTCGCGGCCGGCCGCACCCTGGGCATCGTGGGCGAGTCGGGGTCCGGCAAGTCGACCACGGCCCGGATCGCGCTCGGTCTGACCCGCCCCGACGCGGGCACGGTCGCCCTGCACGGCGAACCGTGGAGCGAGCTGCCGGAGCGGGAGCGCCGCCCGCACCGGCACGGCATCCAGCTCGTGCACCAGGATGCGCTCTCCGCGTTCGATCCGCGCTGGACCGTGCGCCGCTCGCTGATCGACGCCGTACGACTGCGGCGCGCCGGACACTCGGTACCGTCATCTGACGAGGCCGCGCGCCGGGTGACCGAACTCGCCGCACAGGTCGGTCTCCCCGAGGACACCCTCGACCGGCATCCGCTGTCCCTCTCCGGAGGCCAGCGTCAACGAGCGGCCCTGGCAAGGGCATTGGCGCCGCGCCCGGCCGTCCTGGTCCTCGACGAGCCGGTGTCCGCACTCGACGTCTCCGTACAGGCCCAGGTCCTCGACCTGCTCGCCGAGCTACAGGAGTCCCTCGGGCTGGCTTACCTGTTCATCTCGCACGATCTCGGTGTCGTACGGCATGTCAGCGACGACGTCCTCGTGATGAAGGACGGCCGCGTCGTGGAGTCGGGCCCCGCCGAGGACCTGTTCTCCGCACCTCAGCAGCCCTACACCCACGCCCTGTTGGATGCAGTGCACGCGCACCCGCACCCAAACTCCACCGCCACCGCCGGAGCCACCCGATGACCGACGCCTCCGCACCCCGCCCGCTGCGCTTCAACGCCTTCGCCATGAACTGCGTCTCGCACATCAACCACGGCCAGTGGGTGCGCGACGACACGAGCCAGACCTCGTACACCGACCTGGAGACATGGACGGAGCTCGCGCGGACCCTGGAGCGCGGGTACTTCGACGCGCTCTTCCTCGCCGATGTCATCGGGACGTACGACACCTACCGCGGCTCGCGCGACACCGCGGTGCGCGAAGGGCTCCAGATCCCGGTCAACGACCCGTCGTTGCTCGTCGCCGCCCTCGCCCACGCCACCGAGCATCTCGGCCTCGCCTTCACCCAGTCGGTCCTCCAGGAACCCCCGTACAACTTCGCGCGCCGCCTCTCCACCCTCGACCACCTCACCAAGGGCCGCGTCGCGTGGAACATCGTCACGTCGTACCTGGAGTCGGCGGCGAAGGGACTCGGCCTCGACGGACTTCCCCTCCACGACGAGCGGTACGAGCGGGCCGAGGAGTACACGGACGTGCTCTACCAGCTCCTGGAGGGGAGTTGGGAGGAGAACGCCGTCCTGCGCGACCGCGAGCGACGCGTCTACGCGGAACCGGCCCGTATCCACGACGTCCGCCACGAGGGCCGCTTCTACCGTGTGAACGGCCCCCATCTCTCGGAGCCGTCCCCGCAGCGCACGCCGATCCTCTTCCAGGCCGGATCGTCCGAGCGGGGACGGGAGTTCGCGGCCCGGAACGCGGAGGCCGTGTTCCTCGGGGCCGTGTCCCCGGAGGGCGCGCGGACCCAGGTGGAGGACGTCCGGGCACGGGCTGCGTCGTACGGCAGGCACGGCGGCGACATCCTCTTCTTCCAGGGGCTGACCCTGATCGTGGGCAGCACCGAGGAGGAGGCGGAGCGCAAGCTCGCCGACTACCGGGAGCACACGAGCCTCGAGGGTTTCGCGGCACACATGGCGGGCTCGCTCCAACTCGACCTGTCCCAGGTCGACTTCGACGCCCCGGTCGGCGAGATCGACACGAACGGCGTGCAGGGGTTCGTGCGCTCGCTGGTGGAGGGGGCGCCGGACAAGACATGGACGTTCGGCGAGGTGCTGCGGGCGCGCGCCTGGACGCGGCCGGTCGCCGGGGTGCCGGAGCGGATCGCCGACGAGCTGGAGCACTGGCGGGACGCCGGCGTCGACGGCATCAACCTCGCGTACGTCACCAGCCCCGGCACCTTCACGGACTTCGCCGACCATCTTGCGCCGGTGCTGCAGAAGCGGGGCCTGCTGAAGACGGCGTACGACGAAGGCACGCTGCGTCAGAAGCTGTTCGGCCGCGGCGACCGCCTGCCCGCCTCCCACCCGGCGGCCCGCCACCGGCGCGATTCAGCACTGTCAGTCACTGACAACTAGGCATCTGCTAACGTCACGTCGGTGACTGACAAGATTGACCTTCGTGAGCGCCGCCGACTGGCCACGGAGTCCGAGATCGAGGACGCCGCGCTCGACCTGTTCGAGCAGCGCGGGTTCGAGGGCACGACCGTGGACGGCATCGCCGCGCGGGTCGGCATGTCGCAGCGCACCTTCTTCCGGTACTTCGCGACGAAGGAGGACGCGGCACTGGGGCCGAACCGCGCCTTCGAGGCACTGCTCACCGCACGGCTCGACGGGAGTGTGGCGGGCACATCGACCCTGCGGGACGTGGAGGAGGCCGTGGCCGGCGTGCTCGGCGAACTCGGCTCGAGCCGGCCCGATGTCGTCCGGCGCATGGTGCGCGTACGCCGTCTGGTCATGAAGGACGAGGCGTTGCGCGGCGCAGCCCTGCGGCGGGAGGCCGAACAGTGCGAGCGGTTCCTGCGGTTGCTGGCCACCACCACGGGCAGCGCACCGCCGGATCCACGGGTCCGTCTCCTGGCCGAGACGGTGAGCGTCACGCTGCGCGTGGCCTTCGACGACTGGGCGGCGCACTACGAACCGGGCCAGGAGTCCGCCCTCGCCGAGGCGTACCGCACGAGCTGCACGCGCCTGCGCGAACTCGTAGCGGACCACTGACCACGCGCCGCCCCGCCCCGCCCCGCACCACTCCAGGAGGAACCTCTCCATGCACGCGCTCGTCCTCGACCGGCCCGGCACCTGCGACACGCTGCGCCCGGCCGACCTGCCGACCCCGGAACCCGGCCCCGGGCAGGTGAGAGTCGAGGTCGAAGCCTGCGGCCTGAACCCCTCGGACTACCAGCGTGCCGCGTACGGCATCCCGGAGTGGGAGTGGCCCGCCGTCCTGGGCCTGGACGTCGTGGGCATCGTGGACGCCGTCGGCGAGCACGTGACGCACGTCCGCCCGGGGCAACGCGTCGCGTACCACGGCGACATCCGCGAACGCGGCGGCTTCGCCGAGTACAGCCTGGCCGACGCCACGGTCCTCGCCCCCGTCCCCGACGGTCTGGAACCCGCGACGGCGGCCGCGCTGCCCTCGGCCGGGCTGACCGCCTATCAGGCAGTGGTCCGCCGTCTGGGCGTCGGCAAGGGCGACACCGTGCTGATCACCGGTGGCGCGGGCGGGGTGGGCGGCGTCGCCGGGCAGCACGCCCCCCAGTCCGGCGCCCCCGGGTTCGC